>JAQVOQ010000003.1 GCA_028702545.1 Clostridia bacterium | reverse complement strand
TTGATTTAGCCGCTAACTTATTAGAGTTTAATGAGATGACAAAAACTCAAATAGCGGATAAATTTGAGAGTTTAGGTTTAGAACTTGTTAGTTTAATTGTAGAAAACATTTCTTTCCCAGAAGAAGTAGAAAAAGCAATTGATATGAGGTCATCAATGGGTGTTATGGGCGACCAAATGGATACCTTTGTAAAATTCCAAGCGGCTCATGCTATGCGGGATGCGGCACAAAATAAGGGTGGCGGAATGGCGACAACGGGCGTAGGTCTTGGGGCTGGTGTGGCACTCGGTCAAACTATGGCAGAAGCACTAAAACCAAGTGCTAAAAAAGAAACAGCAAAAACAAAAGGAGAAACTGGTAAGTTTTGTCCAGAGTGTGGAAGTAAAGTAAGAAGAAATGCTAAATTCTGTCCAGATTGTGGACATAGTTTTAAAGAAAAAGGAACTTGCACAAACTGCGGGAATGAATTAAAACCAGGCGCTAAATTTTGCCCCGAATGTGGTGAAAAAGTAAAATAATGCATATAACTAAAAAACAAAAAGTGTTAATTATTTTATTAACACTTTTTAAAAAATAAGAGGCCAATATGGAAGGTTATCAATTAAAAGACAAAAAAAGCAGTGATGTTAAGTGTAAAAATTGTGGCGGTGGAATGGAGTTTAATCCAGAAAATCAAGAGTTGCAATGTTTGCACTGCAACAGTATTATAAATTTTGAAACAGGCGAGCGCGTTGTAAAAAAACCATTTGAAAATATGGAGCAAGAGTTTCAAAGTTGGGATAAGGAAAGCGTTTTAGTTCGTTGCACCAATTGTGGTTCAAAAGAAGTTGTAAGCAGTAAAAATATTGCACACAAATGTAGCTTTTGTGGCTCAACCAAAATGGGAAACACGAATGATTTGCCCGGCATTAAACCAAACGGAGTACTTCCGTTTATTATTACGGAAAAACAGTCAACTGTTAATTTTATGAAATGGTTAAAGAAAAGATGGTTTACGCCCTCTGACCTTAAAAAAACAGCACGAATCAATACTTTTAGCGGTGTTTATACACCAACTTGGAGTTATGATGATGAAATTCATACGCATTATAAGGGAGTTTTAACTAGAACAGAAACGAGAAGAGTTGGCGACAGAACAGAATCCTATACTGTTAGTTTTCCGGTTAGAGGCAAAAGAGATGATAGTTTTACAGATATTTTAGTGCCAGTAGGTCAAAAAATTGACAGGGTTAGTTTTAAAAGATTAGAACCTTTTAAATTTGCAACTTTAAGAATTTTTAATAGTAATTATTTGGCTGGTTTTACTGCTAGTCATTACAGCATCAATGCAACTGAGGCATGGAAAAGTGCTGTTCAATATATGAAAAGCGATATTACAAGAAGAATTGTGCAAAAACATAATGCAGATGGCGTAAGTTACCTAGATATGGATTTAACGCATAAAAATACTAAATACTCTTACATACTTTTGCCTATCTGGGTTTGTAATTATTTTTACAAACAAAAATTATACAACTTTTTTATAAACGGCAATACTGGCAAAGTTACGGGCAAAGTGCCTCGCTCTGCTATAAAAATAATATTATTTATATTATTTGTACTAGGATTATTAGTAGTTCTTGCAATGCTTGGAGCCAATAGTTAAACAAATTTAAATTTTAAAAAGTGCACTTTTGCACTTTTTTTATTTTCTATAATTAAATTGCAAAATTTAGACATAATAAGTTTGAGTCAATAATTTTTAAGGAGAATTTATTATGAACAAAGAAGATTTTCAAAAAAGTGAAACAATTGTAAATTTATGCCGTTCTTTTTTATTGGAAAGTCAAAATAGTGCTAGGTGTAAATTTATGGCAGAAAAAGCAAGTGAAGAAAAATATTGTTATTTAGAAGACTTGCTTAAAAAAACTAGCGATAAAATGATAGCTCAAGCAAAAGTTTTTTATGAAGCACTTGAAACAAATATGGATGACTTAGGAATAGAAATTGAGTTTGATGATGTTTATCCATTTAGAAAAGCTAGTTTAGCTGAAAACTTTTTATATTCAGCTGATGAGGCAGAAATTGCAAGAGACGAAATTTATCCTGAGTATGCAACTACTGCAAAAGAAGAAGGTTTTGTTGAAATTGCTAAAAAGTTTGAATTTATGTACCAAATTAAAGACTGTTTATATTTGATGATGATAGAGATTGCAAATAAAATGAAAGAAAACAAGTTGTATAAAGAAGATAAACCGATTAAATGGAAATGTGATAACTGCGGACATGAGGAAACGAGTAAAGACGCGTGGAACAAATGCCCATTTTGTGGTTTTGAACAAGGGCATGTCATAGTTGAGTTAAAAGATGATAAAAATCAAGAAAAAAATGAATAATAAAAACAAAAAAAGGCTTAAAAGCCTTTTTTGCTAACAATAAAGTTGTTTTAAATAAAGACTAGTCATTATTTAGTTTTATTTTTTTTAAAAATATAATATAATAACTTATACAAAGGGAAAAATTATATATGCTAAAAAAAGTAAGTGCAATATTAATAATGTTTGTAATGATATTTTCACTCTCTGGTTGTGCTAGTGGTGGTTACGAAATCAATATATACTCCGACGGTAGAATTTTGGAGAGTTTTTATGTTGAATTAAATAAAAATGCAATAGAACTTGCAGGATATGATTACTTGGCCGTGCAAACGGAAACTTTAGATAAATTTGAAAATGTTAGAACAAATTTTATAGATGCCTTTTATGCTGCTGATAATGGTTTAGATTTAATAGAAAAAAGTCAAATAAGGCAAGGAATACGATTTCCATCCGTTGAAAACAATGTTATTGGTGTAAGTTTTTTGTTTTCAAGCTATGAAACTTATAAATTGTTTTATGGTATTGTGGACGACCCAGAACAACCGAGCAATAAAACGGTAGAAACTAAACTTTTTTACATCAAAACTACGACTGTTACTTCAACGGCTTTTAAAAATGCACAAAATTCTACTCTTGCAAGCCAACTGTTAGATTATTTTTCAAATCCAGCTAACGGCAATATTGAATTTAATTTAAGTGACATTGATTTTTCTTATTCTTACGCTACAGCTTCTACAAAACTTAAGAGTAATGCTAACAGAGTTTATTATTCAACAAGTGGGCTAAAAGTGCACACATGGCAAGTTCCTGCGGATAACTACGATATGCAAATAGAATTTTATGAATATCAAATTATTTCTACTTGGTGGTACATTTTAGCTCTTGGTACAACTTTAATTTTTATTTTATTTTTGTTAATTAAGCACAATATAGAAGTATACAAAAGTAAAAAACAACAGGTAATTACTTTGTCCACAAAACTTGAATAAATGAGTTTATAATTTTTTTCATTGGGCAAGTAAAAAATACTTGCCTTTTTGTTGTATATTAAAAAAAAATCTTTCCAATTATTATTAATTGTGTTAGAATAAAGAGGTTTTAATAAAGGAGAAATAAAGTGACGAACGAAAAGATAAGAAATATCGCAATAATAGCCCATGTTGACCATGGTAAAACTAGCCTAGTTAACGAAATGCTAAAACAAGGTGGACTTTTTAGAGAAAATCAGGAAGTTGCCGATAGAATGATGGACAGCAATGATTTGGAAAAAGAAAGAGGCATTACAATTTTAGCAAAAAATACAGCAATGATGCACAATGATGTTAAAATTAACATAATTGATACTCCAGGACATGCTGATTTTGGTGGCGAGGTTGAGCGTATTTTAAAAATGGTTGACGGCGTTTTACTTGTTGTTGATGCTTATGAGGGCGCAATGCCACAAACTAGATTCGTTTTAGAAAAAGCGTTGGCACTAGAACTTAAAGTTATTATTGTTATTAATAAAGTAGATAGAAAAGAAGCAAGAATTGTGGAAGTTGAAGATGAGGTTTTAGAACTTTTAATCGATTTACATGCTTCTGATGAGCAATTAGATAGCCCATATATTTATGCGAGTGCAATATTAGGTATAGCAAGCGCTAATAGGGACGAAATGGGTACAAATTTGAACCCGCTTTTTGATAAAATTATTGAATATATTCCAGCGCCAAAAAGTGATGTTAGCGCTAAGTTTCAAATGCTTGTTTCGGCGAGTGAACCAAATGACTATGTTGGAACATTGTCAATTGGTAAAATAGAAAAAGGTATGATAAAAGTTGGCGATGCTATAACAGTTGTTGATTATCTAAAACAGCAAGAACCAAAACGCACAAAAGTTACAAAATTATTTACTTTTAGTGGACTTAAAAAAATCTCTGTTCAAGAAGCAGAAGCTGGCGATATAATTTGTATAGCTGGTAGCAGTGATGCTAAAATTGGACATACTATTTGCTTAACAGGTTTTGAGGAAGCATTGCCGTTTGTTGAGATTAATAGCCCAAGTGTCGAAATGACTTTTAGCGTAAACGACAGTCCATTTGCAGGAAGAGAAGGTAAATATGTAACTAGCAGGCATATAAGGGATAGGTTGTATAAGGAAGCGATTAAAGATTTGTCCTTAAAAGTTTCTGATACCGATAAAGCTGAAAGTTTTATTGTTAACGGAAGAGGCGAAATGCATTTAGGTATTTTAATAGAAACTATGAGGCGTGAGGGGTATGAATTTCAAGTTAGTATGCCACGCGTTTTATATAAAGAAATTGATGGCGTAAAATGTGAACCTATTGATAAGTTTGTTGTAGATATTCCAGAAGTTAGTATGGGCGCTGTTATGAATAGTATGGGAAATCGAAAAGGCGAGCTAATTAACATGATTCCTCACACAAATAGAATAAAATTAGAATTTTTAGTACCAAGTAGAGGTTTATTTGGTTTTAAATCGGAATTTTTAACGCTTACCAAAGGCGAGGGCATTATGAGTTCGGTTCATTATGGTTATTTGCCATATAAAGGCGAAATTGAGCGTAGAACTACGGGCAGTTTAATAGCTTTTGAAACGGGCGAATCCGTTACTTATGGACTATTTAATTCACAAGATAGAGGTTTGTTATTTATTGGCGCAGGCGTTCCTGTTTATATGGGAATGGTAGTTGGTATGAGCCCAAAAAGCATAGACCTTGTAATAAATGTTTGCAAACGTAAAAACCTAACAAATATGAGGGCGGCTGGAAGTGATGACGCACAAAGACTTATTCCACCCGTTGTATTTAGTTTGGAAGAATGCTTAGAATTCGTAGCGGATGATGAGTTATTAGAAGTTACGCCAAAAAACTTAAGAATAAGAAAAACAGTTTTAGACCACAGCTTAAGAATGAAGGCAAATAAACCGTTTTTTAAAAATAATTAGATAGAGGTAATTGATATGAATAGAAGAAGCATAATGGGTTTATATAAAAGAATGTTTATTGTTTTTATATTTTTAATTCCGGTTTATATCATATTAGATAATTTACTTGGCCAAAATGCATCCAATTTTACCAAGATTTCTATCTATGTTTTATTTGGAGCAGCAGTTATTAGTGTGGTAGAATTAATTAGATATAAAAAAATGCAAAAGTAAAAAGGTGTTAAACTTATGGCAACAAAACAAGAAAAAGTAATTGCGAGAATACTTCCGCACTCTATAGAGGCTGAACAAGCCGTTTTGGGTTGCGTGCTAATTGATGAGGACGAAGCACAAATTAATATCGTAACCAAATTATCGGCTAACGATTTTTATTCTAGTGCTCACAAAACTATTTTTCGTGCAATGCTGGACCTTTATAAAAAACATTCATCAGTTGATTTTATTACTATAACTGCAAAACTAGAAGAGATGGACAAATTAAGCGATATTGGCGGACTTAACTATATAACCACACTATCAAACATTGTGCCAAGTGCTGCAAATTACGACAATTACTTGCAACTTGTAAAAAAGAACAGCATTTTAAGACAACTTATTAAAGCGAGCGAAAAAATTATTGAAACAGCTTTTGAAAGCAGCAGCAAAGAAGAGGCACTAGCTTTTGCGGAAAAAGAAATTTTTGAAATTGCACAAAATGAAGAGTCAACCGATTTAACAGATATTCAAAATGCACTTGAAACGGTTATAGATAAATTTCAAACAATACAAAAAGACCCCGCTAGTTTAAGAGGACTAAAAACAGGTTTTAGAGAACTTGATAAAATTACAAACGGACTTCAAAAGAGTGACCTTATTTTACTTGCAGCAAGACCGAGTGTTGGTAAAACAAGTTTTGCCATGAATATTGTAACTAATATTGCACTTAACACGAAGTCAAAAGTTGCCGTATTCTCACTTGAGATGCCAAAAGAGCAACTCGCTCAGCGTTCGCTTTGTTCAACGGCTTTTGTTAGTATGGAAAAAGCGCTAAAAGGTGACCTTAATGCAAAAGAATGGGAAGCATTGTGGGAGGCTAACAAAAAACTTAGCGAAGCAAGGATTTTTATTGACGATAGTTCATTAAATACGCCAGTTAATATTTTAAGCAAATGCAGAAGATTAAAGCGTGAAAAAGGCTTAGACCTAGTTATGATTGACTATTTGCAACTTATGAGTTCAGGCAGCAGAAACAAAGAAAATCGCCAACAAGAAGTTAGCGAGATGAGCCGTATGTTAAAGGTTGCAGCGAGAGAACTTAATGTTCCTATCATCGTATTATCACAATTATCTCGTGCCGTTGAAACTCGTAAAGGCAGACCGGTATTATCCGATTTAAGAGAAAGTGGTGCGATTGAGCAAGATGCAGACATCGTAATGTTTTTACATAGAAATGAAATGCCGGGTGAAGATGAGAGTGCAGTATTAAGTTTAATTGATTTAATTATAGCCAAGCACAGAAATGGTGCACTTGGTACGATTAAATTAAAATTTATTCAAGAGCATACAACTTTTGTTGACTTAAACAAAGCGAGCAATATGAACTCCTTAGAAGAAACCTTACCACCACCAGTAACTAGCGGAGTAATTAATAAAAACAACTTACCAGATATTACACCACTTGGCGAAAACGAAGATTTAACTGATATTTTTTAACTTAAAAAAATAAAAAAAACAAGTAAAATATTTACTTGTTTTTTGTTGTAAACTAATAGTAAAATAAATCACGCACTCACTTGACAATTTAATAACTTTTTATTAAAATAGTAAGGTATATAGATGGAGTAAAAATGTTAAATAAACCACTTAAAAAGACAGAAAAGTTTTTTTATGGTATGGGAAACTTAGGCTACGGCGTCATTTCTCAAACCTACAATAATTTAATAATGTTTTTTGGTACAGCAGTCATTGGAATATCTGGAACGCTTATGGGTATAGCTGTTGCAATAAGTGTTCTTTGGGATGCAATCACTGATCCTATTATTGGCTATTTGTCTGACAGGCAAAAAAGTCCTCTTTTTGGTAGGCGCCATGGATTTATGCTTTTGGGCTTTGTTGGTATGGCAATATTTAATATATTTATTTGGTCAGTTCCCTCATTTCTAGATCCGACGGGCAAATTTATTTGGCTGCTAGTTTCAATGCTAGCACTATAAACTTTTAATACAATGTTTGCAACTCCGTACACAGCTCTAGGAACAGAGATAAGCGACGATTATAACGAGCAAACAAATATTCAAGCATATAAAACTATATTTTTTTTGATTAGCTTTATAGCACCATCTGTTTTAATGTATATTTTCTTAAATTCAGACCTAGCTTCAAGCACGCAACAGGGCTATATGAATATTAGTATTGTAACGAGTTTAATGGCAATAGCTTTTGGCATATTTTGCATAGTGGGTACAGCCTCATCAATTCCAAAGCTTAAAAAGAAATATGAAAGAGCTAAAAAAGAAAGAAAAGAAAAAACTCCAACTCAAATTTTTAAAATGTTTTTTTACTCGCTTAAACGAAAAAATTATAATAGTTTAGTTGGCGGTTACGCTGTTAGTTTAGTCAGTTCAGCTTTTATAACGGGCGTAGGATTACATTTATTTACTTATAGTTTTTATTTTAGTAAAACACAAATAGCAGTGCTTATGGGTGGGCTTGTACTGGCCACAATAATATCACAGCCATTTTGGATAAAATATAGTAAAAAGCACGAAAAAAAACCAGCGGTACTTGCTGGAATATTGACGAGTTTAACGGGTATAATCATTGTTGGTATAACTTTTTTATTTAGAAACAGCATGCCAAGTATGGCACCATTTATTGTTTCTGTTATTGCTATATTTATTAGTGGTTTTGGAACAGGTGCACTATATTCGCTTCCAATATCTATGTTTGCTGACCTTATGACTATTGAATATGCAAAAACAAACAAGGAAAATGCTGGATTATATAGTGGTTTTATGACACTCGCTTACAAAATAGCAAATGCTATTGCACTTTTAGTTGTAGGTATACTTTTAGATGTTATTAAATTTGACGCGGATTTGTCTACTCAGCCTATGAGTGTACAAAATGGGCTTGGTATAATTGCACTTCTCGGTGTGTCAATTTCGCTAATCGGTGCTTTTGCCATTTATAGCCAATATAGCATTAAAAAAGAACAAGTAGATAAAGCAAATCGCAAAATATCAAAAATAAGAAATCAGACAAAAGATAAAAGCGTTGACTAAAGATTTTTAGAATATTTTAATAATAAAATAACTAGTGCATTAACTAGTTTTTTTATTACTTTAATTTTAAAAGCATTGATAATTTTTTTTAAAATATGTTATAATTTATAAATCAATAACAAAAGGAAACATTTATGAGAGAAATAACTATTAAAGAATTTAAAAAGAAGTGGATAACTTTTAATATAGAAAAAGGACATATCGAAATTGAAAATGCATCCGTAGTGCCAGCTGACGCAAAGGGAGCACTTTTTACCGTTGCTGGAATGCATCCACTAGTGCCTTATTTAATGGGTAAAGAGCATCCTGCAGGAGTTCGTTTAACCAACTCGCAAAGATGTATTAGAACAAACGACATAGACTCAGTAGGTGACAAAACGCACTGTACTTTTTTTGAGATGCTAGGAACTTGGAGTTTAGGGAATTATTTTAAAGAAAAAGCTATTAAAGACTCCTATGACTTTTTAACTAGCCCCAACTACTTAAACTTGCCAAAAGATAAAATTGCAGTAACTGTTTTTGAAGGCGATGATAATGCTCCAAAAGATATTGAGAGTTATAATATTTGGAAGAGCTGTGGCTTAGACGATGACCAAATATTCTTTTTAGGTAAAAGTGATAATTGGTGGGCAATGGGTGAAACTGGCCCATGTGGACCAGATACTGAGATGTTTTTTGTAACTGACGCAAAATGTGACGATAAAAATTGTTCGCCATCTTGTGATTGCGGAAAATATATTGAGATTGGAAATAATGTGTTTATACAATATGTTGTAGAAAATGAGGGCGAAAAGCCAAAGCCTCTTCCACAGACTAATGTTGATAGAGGAATGGGATTAGAGCGTGTAGTTATGGCATTAAATGGATTTGATAGCGTATATGAGTTAGATGTTTTTAAAAACGCAATAGCGTTAATTGAGAGTTTGGCTGGCAAAAAATATTTGCAAGACAAAAACACTATAAAAGCATATAGAGTAATTGCCGAACATTTAAGAACATCAACAGTAATTTTAGGCGATAATAATAAAACAGTACCGAGCAATGTAGGTAGAGGTTATATTTTAAGGCGTTTAATTAGAAGAGCTGTTAGGTTTAGTCGTGAAATAGAATTAGATGCGAGCAATCTTCAAAAAATAGCTGAATATTATATTGATTTTTATAAAGATGATTTTTTAGAATTTGTTAAAAATAAAAATTTTATATTTGACGAGTTAAATTCCGAAATAGAGCGCTTTAACAAAACATTAAGCGCTGGATTAAAAGAGTTTGAAAAGGTTATGACCTATGTTAAAGGAGGCGTGCTTCCTGGTAAAACAGCATTTAGACTTTATGACACTTTTGGTTTTCCATTAGAAATTACAACGGAGTTAGCGGAGGAAAAAGGCTTTAAAGTAGATGAAATAGGTTATCATGAGGCGTTTAAAAAGCATCAAGAAGCGAGTCGTGGAGTTGAAGAAGGCGTGTTTAAAGGTGGACTAGCCGATACTAGTTATCAAACAACTAAATATCATACGGCAACACACTTAACACTAGCTGCACTACGCCAAATATATGGCGAGAATATAAATCAAATGGGTGCAAACTTAACGAGCGAGCGCATGCGTTTTGATTTTAATTTAGATCGTAAAATGACTGATGTTGAGATATGTCGCTTAGAAGACATAGTAAATGAGCAAATTAGATTAGCAATTCCTGTAATTAGAGAAGAAATGAATTTGCAACAAGCGAAAAAGTCGGGTGCATTAGGTATATTTGAAGATAAATATGGAGAAGTTGTTTCTGTTTATACAATAGGAGATTTTAGCAAGGAAATTTGTGGAGGACCACATGTTAAGAACACAAGCGAGCTAGGAAAATATAAAATTGACAAAGAACAAAGTTCTTCTAGAGGCGTTAGAAGAATAAGAGCTATATTATTATAAACTTTTACTATTGCAAAATTATTAGTTATGTTATATAATAAAGTTAATATTAAAAATAGGCGGTAAGGATAATGAATTTAGTAAAAAAAATAATTCTTTATATGATAGGCGTTATTGCAATAGTTTTTGTTGCGGTTATTGTTGCGTGTGCATATTTAGTTTTTGTTCCAGATAGTCAAATATATGGTTATCATTATCTTTCAGGTGATATTGTAACATCAACTGAAGAGTATACCGATGGATTGTTAACTTATGAAAATATTGAGGTTGAAAGCTATGGTTTTGATATTATGTTATATCCTCAAGACGAAAAGTTAGACAAAGTTATGATAACTTTTGAAAATAATGCAAACGGTTTTACTAAAGAAGAAATAACTACTTTTGACTATACGTATTCTTACGATAGCCTAACGAAAACTATTAAAGTTAAAGTTGACGAGCCTTATTCTGGCCTAATGTTTTATAGCAAAGCCTATATAAAAATAGGAGTGCCAGAAACAACTGTTGCAAAAGGTGTTATAGTAAAAAGTAACGGAGGAAAAATTACAATAGGAGAAGAAACTCCTTTTGGAAATTTAGCGCCACTACCTTTTGAAACTACGAGTTTAACTATTGAAAACACTAGTGCAGCAATGACTTTACAAAATTTTACAACAAGTTCAACAGGCGTACTTTTTATAACCAACACATCAGGTATAACAGATATTTTAAGTGATGTTTCAAGCGATGTTATTATAGTTAGTAAAATTGGCAGTTTTAACTTTGGTACAGAAACAGCTAATACGGATATTGCTGGAAATTTAGATATTCAAGCTCGCAACGCATACGTTAATGTAACGGGTAACATCGGCGGAGAAATGAGCCAAGTTGGAGATAGTGGACTAATTAAACTTGGAGTTATAGAAGGAGATGTATATATTAATACAGAAAACGGAGAAGTTGAAATTGGCACTGTTTTAGGAAATCTTTCAATTATAAGCAAATTTAACACTATCAAAATAGATAATGTTGGAATGACCACTAACTATATATATTCAGCAAGCATTAATTCAGATAATGGTAATATTTTAATAGAAAATTGCTATTATGATTTAGAAGTAAATTCAACAAGAGGCAACATAACTGTTTTAAACGCATTTTGGGATACAGCTATAACTACAACTTACGGTGATGTTAGCATTAACTATAATGAAGACACGACAGCAACAAAAAATATTAACGGAGTAATAAGTGCTAAAACATTATCCGTTACTACAACAGAGGGCAATATTACAGCAACAAACCTAAAAACAGTTTCGACTCTTAGTGTTGCAAGTAGCAGTGCTGCAAAAATTACAGCTGAATTTTTAGAGATAAACGGAAATAATATAGTAAATATCGGTAGAAGAGAATCTACGGTTAAAGTGCCAGTAAGCACTTATACTTTTAAGGTTACAACCAGCAACGGAGGCATTAATATTTTAGCAGGAGATGCTTACAAAACATCTTGGTTATCCGCTGAACTTAACGCAGAAACAAATGTTTACGAATACAGTAAAGATATGTTAGGTGGCTCAACAGCTAATGATTTAACAATCACTTCAACTGCAGGAAAGATAAATGTATTGACCAATGAAGCTACAGTAGAATAACGGATAATACTAGAATTCTTAGGCTATATTAAATAGATAATTATTAAAATAAAAAAGAAGGATCAATCCTTCTTTTTTGTCTTAATAAATTATTTTACGATTAAGTTAATTAACCTACCCTTTATGACAATTGCCTTAATAACTTTTTTATCTCCTATTCGCTCAGCTATTTTTTTATTATTTAAGGCTAATTTTTGTACTTCTTCGTCTTCTAAGTCGTGAGGTATAACCATTTTTTCCACAATCTTACTGTTTATTTGAACAACAATTTCAATTTCGGTTTTTATAAGTTTAGTACTATCTGTTTTTGGATACTTTGCATTAAATACGCTACCATTTTGTCCCATCATAAGCCATAATTCTTCTGCAAAGTGAGGTGCACATGGCGCTAATAATTTAATTAAGTCTAATGTTGCGCTTTTTAACAATTCAACATTTTTATTTTTTAATTTATCATAGGCATACATAGCATTTACTAGTTCCATAATTCTAGCGATACTAGAGTTAAAAGCAAATTCTTCAAAATTCTTTGTCACTTCGCTAATCGCGTAATTTTTTGCATAATCTAATTCTTTTTCGCAAGAGTCATATTTAGTTGAACCATCTTTTAAAGAAATAACCTTTTCAACCAAACGCTCAACGCGTTCTATAAATTTAGCAATACCTTTAATGCCTTCGTGGCTCCAAGGCCCACCGTCTAAATAATTAAAACCAAACATAAGGTATAACCTCAAAGCATCTGAACCATATTCTTCTACAATAGGGTCAGGGCTCACGGTGTTGCCTTTGCTTTTGCTCATTTTGTTGCCATCAGCACCTAAAATAATTCCTTGATGCACTAGGCTTTTAAAAGGCTCATCAAAATTTAGGTAACCTTGGTCTTTTAAAAATTTTGTAATAAATCTAGCATATAATAAATGCATAGTTGCATGTTCTATTCCGCCAACATATTTGTCAACAGGTAGCATTGCATTTGTTAAGTCTTTATCAAAAGCCCTCGCTTCATTTTTTGCATTAGGGTATCTTAAATAATACCAGCTACTGCAAACAAATGTGTCTAGTGTGTCGGGGTCTCTTCTTGCTGCACCGCCACATTTTGGACAAGTAGTATTCATATAATCTTCATTTTTGCTAAGTGGACTTCTTCCAGTTGGCGACCAGTCAATGTCGTAAGGAAGCTCAACTGGTAAGTCTTTTTGCTCAACGGCAACTGCACCACATTTTTCGCAGTGAATAATTGGAATAGGGCATCCCCAATAGCGTTGACGGCTAACTGACCAATCGCGAAGCCTATAATTTGTTTTAAAACATCCTAAATTATTAGATTTTAAAGTTTGAGTAATTTTTGTTTTTGCTTGCTCGCTAGTTAAGCCAGTAAATTCGCCACTATTAACTAAAACTCCATATTCGCAAAAAGGTAATTCGTCATTACAGCGCACTCCAGCAATTACTCGTTTTATTGCAATATTATATTTTTTAGCAAAATCATAATCTCTCGTGTCGTGTGCGGCAACACCCATTACTGCACCTGTTCCATAACTTCCTAAAACATAATCGGCAACATAAATTGGTAAGCGTTCGTTGTTAATTGGATTAATGCAATAACTTCCAGTAAATACACCAGTTTTTTGGGTAACTGTGCTTTGGCGTTCAATATCATCTTTTTTACTAGCCTCAAAAGTATAATTTTCCACTAATGCTTTTTGCTCATTTGTAGTTAATTCTTTAACCATTTCGTGTTCAGGAGCTAGCACCACCCAAGTTACACCAAATAAAGTATCAATTCTTGAAGTAAAAGTTTTAATATCTTTTCCCGTTTCTGTTTTAAAAACAACTTCACTTCCAACGCTTTTACCTATCCAGTTGCGTTGCAAGGTTTTTGTAATTTCTGGCCAATTTATTTTATCTAGTCCGTCAAGTAATTGTTCAGCATAATCGGTAATTCTAAAAAACCATTGAGTTAAATTCTTTTTAACAACAACGCTTTCGCACCTATCGCAGTGGCCGTCTTTTACTTGCTCATTAGCAAGGGTGGTATTGCAACTTGTGCACCAGTTTACGGGCGAATATTTTTGATAAGCCAAACCGCGTTTAAATAATTCCAAAAATAACCATTGTGTCCACTTATAATAATTTGGATCACTAGTAATAACTTCATAATCCCAATTAAAAGTGGCCCCCATATTTTTTAGTTGTTCTTCCATAACGTAGATATTTTTATAAGTGCTATCCTTTGGATGTATGCCTGTTTTTATTGCATAATTTTCCGCCGGCAGTCCAAATGAATCAAAACCCATAGGTTGGAATACATTATAACCTTGCATTCTTTTAAATCTTCCAAAACTATCACTAAGTCCAAAATTCCACCAGTGACCTAAATGTAACTTTGCTCCACTAGGATAAGAAAACATTTCAAGTAAATAGTATTTTTTATCTAATCTATTTTTATCAAAAGAATAAAGTTTGTCATTTTCCCATTTTGTTTGCCACTTCTTTTCAATTTTCTTAAAGTCCATAATTGTATTTCTCCAAATTCATAATAATTTATAATAGAGCTTTTTTTCAAAAAAGTCAATAATTAAAGAGTTTTTAGTAAGGTTAATGTAAGCCATTGTAAATTAAAACTGACCTTAGAGTCCATACTAATTTACAAATGAATGTAAATATAGTATATTTTATTATAATAAATAACATTTAAAAATTGCAAAAGGAGTGCTGTTATGAGCCGATATAAATTTTTTGTAGTATTGTTAACACTTTGCTTTATTGTTATTTTTGTAACCAATGCTAATATTATCAGCCCATTTTTATCTTTTAATAATAATATAAGTTATTATGAAAATGACATAAAAAATATAATTTTGCTAATCGGCGATGGAATGGGAGAAACACATGTTGAGGCGGGTAGTGTTTATGCTGGTAGGGATTTAAGTTTTGAGGCAACGACCATAACAGGCAGTGTGCATACGCTATCTTACTCGGGCGTTACCGATAGTGCAGCATCAGCAACTGCGATGTCAACGGGAGAAAAAGTAAGAAACGGTGCAATTGCAAGGCATGAGGGTGAGAATCTTACAACGATTTTAGAAATTGCAAAACAAAACAATAAAAAAACAGGTGTTATAACTTCTGATTTTTTAAGTGGAGCGACTCCTGCTGCTTTTTCAGCACATGCGACGAGTAGAGACGACACGAGCACAATAATAAATTCACAAATTAATAGCCAAATTGACTTATTTATTGGTCAAGGCAAGAACACATATTTGCCATACTCTAATCAAATAGCACAAGAAGGGTACACTCATATTACTAGTAAAGACAATTTAAACAATACTTACTCTAAAATATTTGCAACACTGCCAGATATTGAACCTGCTGAAACGGCGACAGAAACTTCTGCATATCTTAGCGACCTTGCAGAGTTTGCACTTAATTATTTGGATAATGAAAATGGTTTTGTTCTTTTGATAGAAGTAAGCGATATTGATAAAAAAAGTCACGCTAATAATTTTTTAGGAATGCTTTATGAACTTATGACACTAGATGAGACGACTCAAAGTGTTATTGATTGGGTGGGAGCGCGAACAGATACTTTTATTATGGTAACAGCTGACCACGAAACGGGTGATTTAGTACTTGATAAAACCGATACTTTTGAAAATATGATGAGCAGTTATCATTTTAGGTCAATAACTCATAGCGCAAAAGATGTGCCGTATTATGCTTTTGGTTATGATATAGGCGAGGAGCGCTTAGATAATATTGATATTTTTAAAATATTAAATTTTTTAATTACTAAATCTATATAAAATTTCGCAAAAAATATAATAAAAAAGCCACATAATTATGTGGCTCTTATTTTTAATTATCGGGCATTATTAATTTCTGTAAGTAGGTTAAGCTTTATCTTCCTCATCAGCTTTTTCGCCTATAACATCAACTTTTGAAGGTTCTACACTCTCCTCTTCTTCTTGAACTTTTGGATGAGTTACATTAGCTACTACGCTATCAGCGTCTATTTGAATTTTATATCCTTCAGGTACTATTAAATCTTTAATACAAATTGCATCTCCAACTTCAAGATTAGCAACATCAATTTCTATGTTATTAACGCCTGATCCAACGGGATATTCAACTTCAACAGCAGATATAGCAAGTTGAAGAAGTAAACCTTTTCTTTCAACCTCTCCTTTATTTATAACGTGAATTGGTATTAATGAAGTCATAGTATCGCTTGCAGTAATTTTTAGCAAACTAAAATGAATAAAATCTTTTGGTCGCGCTACATTTAGTTGAACATCTTTTAAATAAACCTGATGAATTTTATTATTTAGTTTTACTTTAAAAGTTTGACTTTTGCCATATTTTTTATATGTTTCAAAAAGCTCTTTATATTCGGCTTGAATAGGTGTTGATTCTATTTTTTTGCCATATATAACGCCGGGCACTAAACCTTCTTTTCTTATTTTATTAATTTTTTCTAATCTTGGTTGTATTTTCATATTTTTTAAATCCTCTCTTTTATAGTAATATTTTTAACAATATACAAAAAAATAATAACATAAAAATGTTATTTTGTCAATTTGACACGGCTAAACTAATTAAAAGAATTAAAAAACGACTAAAAATAGTTATTTTTTATAAAATAGTTTTTTTATCATATAAATTTTCATCAATACATTTTAATAATCCCAACTCAGCATCCTCATTAAAAATAACGAGTTCGTGAAGTGCTCTTGTAAATACGACATATAAAAGGTGTTTTTCGCTTTCTTTTGTGTATTCGCCACTAAAATTTACGGCTATAACACCATCAAACTCTAAACCTTTAGAAACATAAGAACTTAAAACTGAAACTCCGTTGCTGTAATTACTGTTAGAAAAATCTATGTGAGCGATATCTTCCATATAATTTTTTAGGCTATTATACAATATTTTTGCACCCTTAGTAGTCTTTGTTATTATTCCAATTTGTTTAAAGCCTTTCTCTTTCATTTTGGCAACTTGTTCTTTTATTCCACTTGCAATTTGCTCAACTGAAAGATTAGAATAAATTATAGGTAGTCCAGCGTATCTATTCATAGCTTTAATATTGTATAAGCCTAGTAGGGCATTTGAAAAATTTGATATTTCAAAACTGTTGCGATAACAATTAAGCAGTGAAAATTTTTTTACTTTTTTTCTGCTAAATATTTTTTGTACGGGCATAAAATCGTCATACTTTAAATAGGGATTAATGGCTTGATTAACATCTCCTACTATTGTAAATTCAGAATCAATAAAAGTGTTTTTAATAATTTCGTATTGTAAAATGCTGTAATCTTGTGCTTCATCAATTACTAAATGTTTTACCGTGTCATCTTGCCTTATGCTGCTCAATTTTAATTTAAGATAAGTCATAGCTATTAGGTCATCATAAGCAAGAGTTCTGTGAGCTAGTTCATCAATTATATGCTGGCATAGTTGCTTTGCAGGCGTTTTAAAATGCAATTTTTTAACATAATTCTCAACAAATTTAATATCTTTAAAAAGTTGTTTGTAAAGATTTTCTATATCAAAACTCATTTTCATTTGCCTTGCAATAATGGCTCTTACTTGTGACTTTCTTATTTGAGTTCTATCATAAATGCTAAAATTTTCCCAAACCTTCAAAACTGCCTTGTTTGTTAAGTTTTCCATGCGTTCTTCTAGTTTAAACTTTTTATATTGATTATTGAAAAATTCTTCAAACTCTTCTTTTGTTAAACCGATTTTGTCTTTAAATACAATATCTCTAAAAACTATGCTGTTTTCAATTTTCTCTATATAATCATCAAGCATTTGTTTAAAAATTAAACTTGATTTAAAGTGATTACATTCCTTTTCAATAGGCGATTTTGCCTCATAAATATTTTTTATATAATCACTAAAAGTTGTTGCAGAGGATCTATTTTTTATGTTGTCAATATAATATTCGTTAAAGGCTATATATTCTACATTATCTTCTCCAAGTTCAGGCAAAACGCGTGATATATATTCGCTAAAAATAGGGTTAGGCGACAAAATAACAACATTGCTAGCTTTTAAATAATCCCTATCTCTATAAAGCAAAAACGCAATTCTATGCAGTGCCACGGAAGTTTTTCCGCTTCCAGCTGGACCATCTATAATTAGCACTTCATCGCCAGTGTTTCTTATTACCAAATTTTGTTCTTTTTGAATGCTGTTAACAATATTTTTCATCTTAGCACTTGTGTTTTTTAAAAGCGCTTGTTTTAATAATTCGTCATCAATATTAATATTGTTATCAAAAACATATTCAAGCTGACGATTTTCAATTTTATATTGTCTTTTTAAAACTATATTTCCGTTCACTGTTCCAATTGGCGCCTCGTAACTTGCTTTTCCCACACGTTCTTCGTAATACATGCTAGAAACAGGACTTCTCCAATCATAAACCAAGTATTTTTCTTGACCAAGTTCGTAAATACTGGTTAAGCCGACATACACCTTCAACAAGTCTTTATAAGTATAATCATCAAAGTCAAATCTGCCAAAATAAGGAGCGTTTTGCACTTTTTTTAATAGATAAGCTTTTTTGTTTACTATATTTCCAGAATCTACCAAATTGCTTATAGTTTGCATCGTTTGGCTTATTTCACCAGGATCCATACTGCTTTTATTTTCGTTAAAATATTTTTTTAACTCCATTACTCGCTCAGCAATGTTTGAAAAGTTTTTTATTTCTTCTTCAAAATTTTTATCAAAAACTGCTTTAACTTTTTCTAAATATGCTTTTTCTTTATTGAATTCCTCAGTAGTTATTGACATCTAAACTCCTATTAATAGATATTTTATCCTATAAAATGTAACACAAAACCATTTAAACTGCAATGCTTTTGCTATATAATAATTTCTTCAAATTCTCGCATACCTTTTTCAAGCTAAGTTTTGCTATCTGGGTCAAAATAAAACAGTGCAGCTATCAATTCTCCTACATGTACCTTTTCTTCTGAGGAAATACTTTTCCAAATCTTTTGCATTTTTAAATTGTTCGTACTACTAGCGTGCTCCTCATACTGAACAATTGCCTCTAATTCGTCTATTATATCTTTTCTTATTTTTTGTGCTAACTCGTTGTTTGATACCCCACTATTATTTTGTTAAATAAAACCGTTATTAAACATAAATAAAATCCTCCACATAAAGTTAGTCGATTATTTTGGCACTACAATAAATTTGATAAATTACTCAATATTTGCTATAATAAGAATAAATATTAAATAAAGGAGTTTGTTATGGTAGATTTTGTAATTGTTGCAGTTAAATATAAGGATAAAAATATTTATGAAGGAGGAGAAGTTTATTCCGTTAAGGTGTATTCTTTTAATAATACTACTAAAAAACCGTTTGATGAAGTGTCACCTTATGAGTGGACAAGACAACAGTTGATGGGTGCAATATTAGAAGGCAAGATTTTTCATACCTTTTATTATTCTAAAGAAGGCGATAAACATAAGTTAGGCGGAAAAATTGAAATGTATGATTTTAATAATCAAAAGTTTATTAAAACACAAGCAAATGACACGCCTTGCGACAATCTTTCGAACTTACCAGAATTTTAATAAATTAATATAAAGATTAAAACCTCTTTTAAAAGAGGTTTTTTGTTAATGTAAAAGTAAAATAATATTTTTTTTAAAAAACACATAAATAATGTTGATAAGAATTATTTTAGTGGTTAAAATATACTATGTTAGCACTCTAACACAAAGAGTGCTAATAAAACATAAAAAACAAATAGGAGGTAAAATTTATGTTCAAATTAACAAACATTAATAGTCCAGTAAAAAGAAAAGGAGGTTTAGTAGATTCGTTTTTTAATGACTTTTTTGATTTTCCAATTATAAAAACAAATAATTGGTCATTCAAATTAGATGTAAGAGAGGAAGATAAAAATTATTTTATTGAAGCTGATCTTCCGGGTATTAAAAAAGATGATGTAAAAATTAATTATGAAGACCAAAACTTAATAATTGCTTCAAGTTCGCCAATTAAATTTTTTCTTATTTTTTGTGAAATATCTTGATTTTGCATGCCACTATTATTTTGTTGAATAAAACCGTTATTAAACATAAATAAAATTCTCCACATAATGGTTATATGATTTGAAAAAGTGTGTCGCTATAAATAATTGATAATAAATGCTTTAAAATAGATTTTAAATATTTTAAATAAAGCTATTTAATTATTTTTAATTTGCTTGAAAAAGTTGGTTAAGTTTGCTATAATACAAAAGTGTTTTATGAGCAACTTATTTTTTATACAAAAGTGTTTTAAAAACTAGCATAAGTTTCCGTAGCTCAGTTGGATAGAGCAGTGCCCTCCTAAGGCAAAGGTCGCAGGTTCGAATCCCGCCGGGAACACCAGAAAAAACCGTTTGTGGAAACGGTTTTTTCATTCAGTAAAATTTAAAAACATAAAATTATATGTGAAACTGGATAAGAATTGTGAAAAAAATATGTATTTTAAAAAATTAAAAATTTACTAGCAATTTTAACATTTTATTAATTGCATATTTATATTATTTTTGTTATACTTTTTGTTCATGGATAAAAAGTTTTTACTTAGGAGAAAATAACTCATTATGATGTATTATTTTTTAATATTTATTATTGCACTTATAATAATATCAACTTATATTAAATTTTTTTATAAAAAACAACCAGACAAAGGTTTTGAAATTTTTAAAAAATCATTGTCTATAATTACTTTTTCACTTTTTATATTTAGATATTTGTTCGCCGATATGCCGATGGAAAACATTTTTTCATTGACCGACAATTCACCCTTTAACACTACGGGGGAAGCGGCATTTGCCATAATTTTAAACTGGTTTTCTGTTGGCGCTATACTAGTTGTGTTATTAAACTCATTTTTTAATATAAAAAATTTAAAAAATTTAGTTGTTGGCTTTTCTTTGCCAGTATCTATATTAAATATAATTTTTTTGAAATTAAATATTGTTGCCATATCTTCTGCAACAAACTTGCAAACTATAACTTTTGTAGGCATACTGTATGCTTTAACCTTAGCGGTTATGTTGGTTTATGGAATAATAATTGCAAAAAATATATTTGAAGAAAAAAAAATAGATGCTAAACAAATAAAACTTTTTTTAGTATCTATTGTTGGAATATTGATTGTAACAATGCCGTCTTATTTAATTCAATCAATTTTTGGAGCGGCTAATCCAAGCATAGAGATTATTGATTTTACTCTGCATCATAGACTATTTATCTATGCAGGTTTTTTGTTGCCATTTATAATATTTTTTATTTTTAAAAACAAAAAGAAGGATGCAATCAAGGCCGCATTGATATTTATTAGTTTGGCGGGACTTATTACCTTTATGATTGGTTATAGATTTGATATTATAACAAGTCCTAATCAGTGGCCACTTCATCTTTGTAATACGGCTATGTATGTTATACCACTATGTTTGATATTTAAGCTTGAGAAAATTTTCTACTTTACTTATTTTATTAATGTATTTGGGGCATTTTTGGCTATCCTAATGCCAAATTATGGTGTAAGAAATTTATTTGAACCGAGCGTTATGACTTTTTGGATTAATCACTGGTGGGCGTTTTTTATGCCTATTTTAATCGTTTCACTAAAAGTTTATGGAAGACCTAAGTTAAAATCATTTATTTATTCTATAAAAGGATTTGGGTTATATTTTTTTGCTATATTATTTTTAAATGCATGGTTTACAAACTATGGCACGACGGACTTCTTTTTTCTTAACAGCGACTTTATCGTAGCAAAGCTTGGCTTGTGGGCGGAAAATTTAAGGAATATAACGCTTAGCTTTAACATATTTGATTTAAATTTTGTTTTTTATCCAGTATATCAGCTTATATTTTTTACAGTATATGTGCTAGTTGCCCTTGCAATGTGGTTTGTATATGAACAGTTCTATACTTTTTCAGACGGTATTGTAGATATGAAAATGAAGAAAAACAAAAACCAAATAGAGGAGAAAAATTTTATTATGGAAAGAAAAAATAAGTTTGGCGGATTGGTAGTTGACTTAGAAAATAAAGAAAAAATAATATTTAAAAACTTTGGTAAAAGATATGGAACAAGCAAGCATCTTACCGTTAAAAATGTTAATTTAGAAATAAACTCAGGTGATGTTTTTGGATTTTTGGGACCAAATGGCGCTGGTAAGAGCACTTTAATTAAAAGTGTTGTTGGGCTTCATGCAATTTCTGAGGGCAGCATACAGGTTTGTGGCTATGATGTAGAAAGGCAAGCTGTAGAAACAAAAAAATTAATAGGTTTTGTGCCAGATCACTATGCTTTATATGAAAAGTTATCGGGAAGAGAATATATAAATTACATAGCTGATTTGTATGATGTCAATAAAGAGGACAGGACAAAGAGAATTGATAAGTATGTTACAATGCTAAAATTAACTGAAGCAATTGATAATAAAATAAACACTTATAGTCATGGTATGAAACAAAAAATAACTATAATATCCGCTCTTGTTCACAATCCTAAAGTTTGGATTTTAGATGAGCCGCTTACAGGACTTGATCCAAATAGTATTTATCAAATAAAAGCATGTATGAAACAGCATGCCGAAGAAGGCAATATAGTATTTTTTTCAAGTCACATAATTGATGTAGTTGAAAAAATATGTAGTAGAATTGCAATTATAAAAAATGGTCAGGTAGTTGAAGTAAAAACAATGAAAGACATAGAACTACTAGAAGATGGATTAGAGAAGTTTTATATAAAAACAATAGGAGAGGAATAGTATGTTAGGTAACAGTGTCAACAAAATTAAAACACTAGTGCTTATGCAACTAAAAGATAAAATTGATTTAAGTTTTTTGCACTCAAAAAAAACTTTAATATCAACGATTGTTTTTAGTGCAATAAAGTTTATTGTGGCAGTTTTATTTGTTTACTTACTTTTATACGCTGCTTTGTACTTAAAAATATTTAATATAAATAATTATATTCCAGGCAGTGTTATTACTGTGATGTTTAGCCTTATGTTAGTTTTATCAGTATTTGTTTGTACAGTTGGATTAATGAATAAACTGTATTTTTCAAAAGATAATTTTATATTATTATCGCTACCTGTAACTACCAATAAAATATTTTTATCCAAGTTAATAGTGTTTTTTGTATATGAACTTAAAAAAAATATAAACTTTTTAATACCACTATTTTTCTCATATGGCTTGATAAGTGGCTTTCCAATTTTTTACTATTTGTGGGTGGTTGTTTCCTTTATTTTAATTTCTGCAGCAACTGTTGCCCTGTCTGCCCTTTTGTCTATTCCCGCTATGTTTTTACATAATTTTTTAAAAAGAAAATTATACATACAACTGCTACTAGTAGTAGGAATCGTTAGTGGTTTATTTTGGGGCATAATACGCCTTATTTTGCTAATACCTACTAACATTAACATTATCGGTGCTTGGGGCTCAATATTCTGGTCTATACAAGATTTTTTATCAGAGTTTATTGTTATTTTTAGTCCTCTCCACTCATTGACCACGATGATTATTGGAAAAAGAATTGCAGGTTTAGTAAATATTTTTTTCACGACTCAAGGCTTGTTGACTCTACTTTATTTGATAATATTTTTAATTGTTATAATGACAATTTCTATATTGTTTGTAAAACCTTTCTTCTTTAAAATGGCGAGCAAACCTTTTGAATATAAAATAAGTCACAATAAAAAGCCAAAACCTAACAGGCAAACGCATACAATGTTTGCAAGCATAAAAAAAGAATTTCTTTTAATAATTAGAAGTCCTAAAAACCTAATAAAAACTTCTTTAATTTTTTCTGTTTTACCAATAGCAATATTTTTATTAAATAATATTTATGCGGCAATGAATACTAGGTTAATCGGTCAATATATGACTTTTTCATTTAATTTACTAATCGTTTTATTGATAATAACTTCTCACAATGTGAGTGTTGCTTCTGTTTATAGCAAAGAGGGAACTTCTACTTATCTAATGAAAACAAGCCCGGGCAATCAAATGGTATTTTTGTTATCAAAAGTTTTTGTTGATGTTGTGCTCGTGATATTGTCGCTTATAACAACTTTAGCTATTGTGCAATATGTTAACCCTATGCCTTTTCAAAATATAGCACTATTTTTTGTAACTGCATTATTTGTATACTTGACTCACTTATTAATGAGCGCTGAATTAGATATTATGAACCCACAAAAACAATTATATTTAACCTCGGGTAACAGCGACAGTAACCCTAACGAAAATAAGTCTGCAATTTTATCCTTTTTGTTTTCAGCATTATTTTTTGCTGTTTCAATGTTTTTGTTCTTTGAAGGCGTTTTGCTTGGCTGGTTTAAAATAGCATTGATTGCAATTGCATTTTTTATCTTTAGGCTGTATTTATTTGTAAACAGAGTTAAAATTTATTCTAAGGAGAAATAATATGAAAAAATCATTTATTATTATAATATTATTAATATATTTATCATCAATAATGTTTATTGGTTTTTTCGGTATGCAACTTACTTCTTATGAGCAAACTTTTTATGTTGAACAAATACAGGTAATCAATGAAAATTATAACCCAAGCACTAATAGGCTTATTATGCAGTATCAACCTTACAATCTAGAAACCGATTTATTTAATCCTAATGTTGTTCAGTTAGAGTGGAGATTTTACCCCGAAAATGCTAGTAATAGAATAGTTACTTTCTCATCTGACCATGCTAGAGCTAGTGTAAACAGTATGGGAATAGTTACTTTTTCTGCTCCAGGAACTGCTAATATAACAATAAGAAGTACGGATGGTTCAGAGATTAATAAAAGCATCATCGTATGGTTTCAGTAATATTTTTTATAAAAAACATTATTTAAGGCATTATACTTGTCAAACGATATCTATTATATTATAATGTAAGAAAAAAACACAAAAGAGGAAAAATTATGTTTAAAAAATTGGCAGTTATTT
>JAQVOQ010000052.1 GCA_028702545.1 Clostridia bacterium | reverse complement strand
GAATGATGTTGAATTAATAGAAGGTTTACTGTTTATATCAATGATACCATTACATAGCGATAACAAAAGAAGACAAGTTATGCAGTATCTTACTGGTTTAAAGTGTCTAAATAATCAAGTGAAAAAGAGAGGGCTGTAATGAAAGTTTTATTTTTATCCCTTACTGTCGGTGTTGGCCATAATATGGTCGCTAAAGTTATTTCAGACCAACTTAATGAAAACGGTGTTGAAACAAAAATTATAAAGATGTTTGATGATTTTAAGTTTGAAAATTGGGTATTTACAAAACTTAATTTCAAGCTTGGCAAAATATTTCCTAAAACTTATACTGCAGTGTACAATAGTATGCGCAAAAAAGATAAAGGATATAGTAAACATACAATAAAAAAGCCAGCAAATTTTTTGTTAAAAGAAATTAATGATTTTAAACCCGATGTTATAGTTTGTACACATGTTATAGGACAACTATTTGTTGATGAATACAAAAAGATGTTTGAGGTGACACCGAAAGTTTATTTCATAATCACTGATTATGAAGTGCCACCTTGTATAAAACCTTTTGGCGTAAATGATTATATTATTTTGCCGAATGAAGCATTTATGCAACCGTTGTTTAAAAAAGGTTATACTACAGATAACTTGCTACCTTATGGAATACCGATTAATAGTAAGTTTAATATAAAATTAAATAAAGCTGAATTGCTTAATGAATTTGGATTACAAAAAGATAAGCTTACAATTCTTATTATGACAGGCGGAGCAGGTATAGGAAAAACACATAAAATAATTAAAAGTTTATTAAAAGAAAAAGATGATTTTCAACTAATTATAGTAAACGGTCGCAACGTTAAAAGTTTTGATAAAATAGAAAAATTAAAAAGCACAACCAATAAACATGTTTTAAATATAGGTTTTACAAAAGATGTGGATAAGCTTATGCAAATAAGCGATGTGCTTGTTTCTAAAACAGGCGGACTTACTGTTAACGAAGCGTTAAACAAAAGCCTTGTTATTTGTTCAGATGCTTTTTTGCAGGAGCCTGAACAGTCAAACTTTAATTTTTTTAAGTCATATGGTGCGATTTTGGAGTATCGTAAAATTAAGGATATTTATTATGTAATTAAAAAAGCAAATTTAGAGCAAATTAGAAAAAATATGCAAACTTTGCAAAAGAGTAATGCCCTTATAGACATAACCAATCATATATTAAATAATTAATATTAAAGTATTCAAAAATCACAAAGTATTTTTTATATAAAGCATCATAAATATATAAATAGAGCTGATATACAGCTCTATTTTTTATTTCCAATTAAATCAATAAATCCCTTATAATTTTTTTTATAAACAAAAATTATAACTTGATATGGTTGCTTATAAACAAGTTAATTTTAGAAGTTTATAAAAGCAAAAAGATAACTGCAAAAACAAACCTTACTAAACTAAAAGCTAAAAATTATCCTATATTTGACGACCTATGCTTTTTGATTGAAGAAAACTTAAATAGCGAAAAGGATGAGTATATAAAATCGTGCTTAAAAGTGTTAAACAACTATTTAAGTAAGTTTAAATCAGGTGGCAGAAATTCAAGCCTTTGGAATGGGCCAACAACTTTTACACCTAAGGAAAATTTAATATGTTTCAATTTTCAAAAACTGCTAGCAAACAAAAACAATGTAATTGCAAACGCGCAAATGCTGCTTGTTTTAAAATGGGTTGAAAATGAAGTAATAAAAAATAGAGATTATAACTCTAAGTTTAAAGCAGACCGAAAAATTATTGTAGCCATTGATGAGGCGCATGTGTTTATTGACGAAAAATTCCCGATTGCGCTTGACTTTATGTATCAACTAGGTAAGCGAATAAGAAAGTATAACGGCATGCAAATTGTTATTACGCAAAACATAAAAGACTTTACTGGAAGTGCAGAACTTGCAAGAAAAAGTAGTGCCATTATTAATGTGAGTCAATACTCGCTAATTTTTAGTTTGTCACCAAATGATATGAGCGACTTATGTTCTCTATATGAAAAAGCAGGGCAAATAAACGAAGTAGAAAGTGAAAACATAGTAAACCTACCGCGTGGCTGTTGCTTTTTAATTACAAGCCCGCAAAATCGCACAAACATAAGAATTGTCGCAAGCGATTATGTACGAGAATTATTTGAATAAAAAATGCCAACTTAAAGTTGACATTATTTAATACATTCTTTACCAAATGATCTTTCCATTATTTGTAAAGCATTGTTATGAATATTTTTATCGTTTGAAGACGAAGCACATAAATCAGATAAAATAATTGGTTTAATATTACTATCAAATAATTGATAGGCAATAGTTAAAACACAAGCATCAGTATCTGTTCCACAAACTTCAATTTCATTAATATTTAATTTAGTTAATGTTTTTATGTTATCAGAATTTAAGCCATAAGTATTTTTTGAAAATATGTTTGCATTTGGCATAAAATAAACCACAAACTTTTGTTCATAGGTGTTTGACATATCATACCATTTTAATATATTAACAAAAGGGCTATTTTCATTATTATAAAATTTTGTATAGAAAATATTATCAAACTTATTAGAGTTTAAATATGTATTAATTTTATTTATTAAATGCTCATTGTTTTTGTTAATAAAGCCTCTTTGCATATCAACTACAATTATAGATTTCACAAAACACTACCTTAGTTTTTATAAATTAATTTTAACACAAAATATAGAAATTACAGAATAAATTCAGAATAAATTCAGAGAAATAAGTTTATTCAGAGAAATACAAAATGTACTTTATTTTACTCAAAATCAAACAAAAGGAAAAATAAATGCAAAAGAAAAAACAAAGCTCAGTTGATGAGTTAATCAAACAAGCCGATGAACAGTTGGTTGAATATTTAAAAAGCGGAAAGTATAAAGAGTTTTTAAAAAGCATGAGCAATTTATATAACTACTCACTTCGCAATCAAATGCTTATTTTTAGTCAGCAAAAAAATGCATCGCTTGTAAAGGGTTTGAGTACTTGGAACAGTTTAGGTCGAACAGTGTTTCCTGGTCAAAAAGGCATTAAGATTATTATGCCAATTATTAAAAACCTTGAAAATGAGAGCGAAAAAAGCGAGAATGTGCAGGAGCAGATATCAAGAGTGGTTGGCTATAAAGCCGGGTATGTTTTTGATTATAGTCAAACCCAAGGAAAAGAGCTGGAAATATTAAACTTTAATAGTGGCATTATTGATAAGCACTATCAAATAATCATAGATGCATTAAAAAGCACGGTGCCAAATTATTTGGTGCAATTCGTGCCTTATATTAGCGGTGGGGCTGACGGCGTGTGTGCTTATAAGGTAAAAATAATAAGCGTAAAAGCTAATATGCCAAAAGAAAAAACTTTAACTACTTTAATTCACGAAATTGCACACGCCTTAACCGAAAATGTAGACAGGACAAATTTTAAAGGCTTAACACAAATGCAAGTAACAGGCATTAAAGAGGTTGAGGCGGAAAGTGTTGCACTTGTCGTGAGTAATAAACTCGGGCTAAATACAGAAGATTTTAATATGGGCTACATTGCAAATTGGAGTAATCAAAATATTGAAATGTTTAGAGATAATTTGGAAGTAATTAAAAATGTATCAAGCCAAATTTTAAAAATAATAGAGCCACAAATTGAAGAAGAGATAAAAAAATTAAATATTCAAGAACAAACAAAAGAAAAGGAGAAACAAATGAAAGAAAAAATTAAAATTTTAATTAAAGAGCCTTATAAAAAACCATACATAAAAGAAGTTGAAGATGAGTTAAAGAGATTTCAAGACATTGTAGGTGGCTACATTGAATGTGTAGGTTGCCCAACTGCCGAAGATGTTGACATTGTTTGCAATGAAGAAGGTAAAATTAACAATTTGCCAGGCAACTTTTTTGTGCCAGAGTATGAAGACTGCATTGTAGGAACTGTGTTTGCAGTTGGCTACAACGATGAGGGCGGCTGGATTAGTATTACGGATAATCAAATAAAAAGAGTAAGCGAATATATGGAAAAATATGCCCTGCAAGAAGGCGAAGAATTGTATTCGGACTTTTATGCAATTACAAATAGGATTAATAATATTTACAAAAGTAAAGAAATAGAACAAGAATAAGGAGAACAAATGAAAGATGAAAAAAACAAAGTAACGGGCTTATCGTTAGGTGCATTACTATTTATTATAGTGCTGGGCTTTGTCGCACTAATTGGTTTAACACAGGCAAGCGGAAGTCAAAACTTAAACTTAGATTCGAACGCAACAAATAACACATATTATCATTATTATTTTAACGATACAGGCAGTTTATTGTATTACTCTGGGCAGGAAGTGGATGTGAATATTCCTACCGCTTACACAATTGCCGATAGGCTTGAAACAAGAAAGTTAGAGTTTATTAACTTTTATGATATCAATACTTTTACTCAGCAGGCTGGAATTACTGATTATAAAATAACTGATTTATCTGAGGAAATTACCTATCCTTGGGGTGGCTCTTATTATGAACAAAAATGGGAAGTGCAATTTAGCATAAAGCCAGCCATTGAAGGCACGGATATTGCGACAAACTCAATAGGCGTAAATGCTTTTTATAATAACCAAAATATTGCAAATGTAACTTTGCCAGAAACAGTAATAAGTATTAGTGATTATGCGTTTGCAAATTCAACACTAAATAATATTAGTTTATCTAGTAATTTGCAATCAATTGGAAGTCAGGCGTTTCAACAAACAAGGCTAACCAGTTTTGAAATGCCAAATAGCGTAACTTACGCAGGCTTTGGTTTGTTTCAACATTGTTTTGAATTAACAAATGTTGTGCTGTCACAAAACTTGACTGAAATACCATCATCAATGTTTTGGTTTTGTGAAAACTTACAAAGCATAACCATTCCAAACAGTGTAAATTACATTGGCTCACAAGCTTTTTACTATTGCTATAACTTAACTAGCATAACTATACCAGAAAGTGTGCAAGCAATCGGAAATAATGCGTTTATGGAGTGTTACGGCTTGCAGTACATAGTGTTAGAACGCCTAACTCCACCAAACATAAATGGCAGCATAATAAACACAGCTATTATAGTTTATGTGCCATATAACAGCTTGACACAATATCAAAACTCTAGTTGGTCGATGTACGATTTAAGACCAGTATCAGAATTAAACATATAAGGAGAAAAATTATGCCAAATTGGGTAATGGGCCGCTTAACAATAAGTGGGCCGAATGTTTTAGAAGTTATTAATAAAATAACAACGCCAACAAGATATGAGGGCGAGAGTGAAGACACAATTAATTTTGATTTTAACAAAATTATTCGTATGCCAAAAGCTTTAGAAATTGTATCTGGAAGTTTAACCGATAGAGCAATTGAAGTTTATCTAACCTCAATTAATCCAGAAGTAAATTATTTTGGAGAAGAAAAGTTAGCCAAAGAAGAGTTTAATGAGCTATTACAAAATTTAAATATAAAAAAAGCTTTTCGTTCATACGACAATGCTTTATCAAGTGAGAAAATCAAAGAGGTGACGGAGAGTCATCAAAACGATTCGGATTTAAAAGACTATAATAACAGTTTGTTGGAGTATGGAAAACATGCGATTGAAAACCTGCAAAAGTATGGGCACCTTGACTGGTATTCTTGGAGCAACGCAAACTGGGGCACAAAGTGGAATGCTTGTCACACTCATGTAGAAAATGATAATCAAATTTATTTTGATACCGCTTGGAGCGATGTTAGAGATTTAATGTGTGAGTTATCAAAATTATATCCAGAAAATACTTTTAAGTATGAATGGGCAGAAGAGCAATTTGGCTATTATGCTGGATATGCTGTTTTTCAAAAGGGACAATGGTTAGAGGAAGTCGACTATGAGGAATACTCAAAAGAAGCCTATGAATTATGTTTTGACATTTATGGTGGAGAAGATTCTTACCGCTTTAATGAAGCAAAAGGAACTTATGAATACATTGAAGATGAAAGCGAAGGAGAAATGGAATAATGAGTACAAGAAGTTTAATTACAATAGAAAATGAGGACGGCACATATAGGGCGATATATTGCCACTGTGACGGCTATTTAACACATAATGGAGCAATGCTCATCGACCACTATAAGGACAGAAACAAGGTGCAAGAACTGCTTAATTTAGGCGATATATCTGTACTGGCACCGAATGTTAATCCAGACCCAAATAAACCGCATAGTTTTGACTATAACGAAAGACAAGAAGGTGTTGTTGTCGCTTATCATAGAGATCGTGGTGAAGAAAATGTGAATGCAAAAGTTGTGTCACTAGATGAGTTGTTTGAAAATACCTGGATTGAATTTTTTTATGTATTTGATCTTAATGGCGAGTGGAAATATTATGATGATTATCACCCGTATGAGTTAAAAGATGTAAGAAAAGAACTTGAATCCGAGTATAAAGAGTTAGGTATTAAACGCCCTAAAAATTTTTATGGTTATTGGACGGAATCAGCATTAAAAGAAGAAAAACAAAAACAACAAATGGAGCAAGAATAATGAAATATTTAATTTTAGGAAAACTTTATGACCCTATTAAATGTGGCGATGAAATTGATTGGTATAACGATGCTACGGACGAAAGCACAACTTGCGGAGATTGTGGTTGCAAACTAGA
>JAQVOQ010000051.1 GCA_028702545.1 Clostridia bacterium | reverse complement strand
GCAAATATGCGTATACTGCATATCAATAATTAAAAACTCCTATCTAGTCAGATAAGCCGAGCCTCGACCTTGACTTAATTTTGAAAGCGTTAGGTTTGTGCACATAAAAAGCCAAACTTTTACTCACCCAAACCGCCCGAGCCTAGAATTTAATTAAAACTAACAAGCGGTTTTTAATGTGTATTAATTAATTATTAATATGTTTAATATTGACTTTATTATTTAAGAATGTTAAAATTTAATTAAGATAAACTAACATTGATATACATAAGGAGCATATTATGAATAATGCGCAAATAAATAAAAGACCTTGTAAGCCTATGCTTAAAATAAATGAAGAAGTTAAAAATATTGAACTTCAAAAGTTTTTAAAAAGAGAAGATGTTAAGGCTATTATTGCAGATGTAAAACTAAAATTGCATCAACTTGTTAATAATAAGAATAATGGTTTTGATAATGGTGAAGCATCACAGTTTGAGCAATGTCTTGAGGCTTTAAATACAGTATTAAAGCAAACGCTAAAGGACAAAGTAAAAGAGGCTAATATTGCTTACTTTAGTGCTGAAAGAATTACTGTTGAAAATGCAAAAGAGTTAGATAAAGAAATAGATAAAGAAATAGATAAATTTGAAGATGTTTTTAAAAACGAATAATTTTTTTTTTGGAGGCAAAGTTTTGAGTAATTACTTAAAATTAAGCGATTATTACGATGGATATGCAAAAGTTAGGTTCAATGATGGCAAATATGGTTTCGTTCATATTTATGGTAAATTGATGGATGGAAAATATGCTGAAGTTGAGTCTTTTAAAGATGGAGTTGCATTTGTTAAACTTGATAGTGGGCGCTGGGTAACTATAAATACAAAAGGAGATTTTGTTCGCTCAAATTATACCTATGATGATTTAAGACGAGAGAGGGAAAGAGAAAATAATAAATATAAATTAACACAAATGATAGATAATACTATTGGCGACATAAATATTTATCTAGATAATATGTTTGACTACTTAGAAAAAATAAAAAAGAAAAAATAAAAAGAACAAACTGCAAAGTTTTTTTTTGTTTATTTGGCTTGTATAATGCAAATTAATTGCCTTTTTTTTATTTTTAATGTAATATAACTTATGTATACAAAAGCATAAAAGGAGAAACCCTTTTGAAAACCAAAGAAGAAAAAAATGTAGAAAATATAAAAATAAAAAAATGTAAATTAGGCACTTTGAGAACTAAAATTTGCAATTTTTTTGTTAAAGTGTTCAAAAAGATAAAAGAGTTGAGCATTAAAGTGTTCAAAAAGATAAAAGAGTTGAGCATTAAAGTGTTCAAAAAGATAAAAGAGTTGAGCATTAAAGTGTTCAAAAAGATAAAAGAGTTGAGCATTAAAGTGTTTAAAAAGATAAAAGAGTTGAGCATTAAAGTGTTCAAAAAGATAAAAGCCGTTGCAATAATTATCGGCAAAAAAGCAAAGAAGGTATTTTTAATAACAGAGAAATTCCTTAAAAGAATTTTTTTAATAATATTAAAGTTCCTTAAAAGAATTTTTTTAAAATGTAAAAATATATTAAAGATTGTTTTTTTCAAAATAGGTGCTTTTTTTAAAAATATTTGGAAGAGAGTTTTAAACTTTAAGCCAATTACAAAAATTATTATTGGTATTATAATAGTAACTTTAATTATTGGTTCTGTCGTTATAAACCTCGAAAGAATTGCTAGAAACAATAATTTAAGTAGTTACAATATTTTGCTTGATACCACAAGTTACTCCGTAGATATTTCTTTTGAAGAGGAATTTTTGGCATCAATCAATGCAGAACAAGAGGTCTTAGATGAAGTAAATAATAGTTGTATTTTGTTTAAAGTGATGCATAATAATTATAACTATTATGTGGATTTGTTAAAATATGTGAAACATACAAATGTTGAGTTTAGAGATGAATTAAATTCTAATTTGACTGAACTTAACTCTGCAATGCATAATGTCGTTAATTTTTATAATAATTTAGTTAGAGCTGTCAATGTTTATGAGGAACCAGATATTATTGTTTTAAGTTTACATAGATACTTTAAAGAGAGTTTGGATTTAGTCATTAATACTTCAATTAGTTTGCTTCCAAATTTAGAAAATTATATTAATTTATATGGAAATGATCCTGTTTTAAATAAATTAGAAACTTACTTAACAAAATTACAGTTTCACTATGCTTCTATAATTATTAATAAGTGGAATTTGGGTGCAAATGTCACTAATAATCTTGCCGACTTAAATAATATATTAACAAAATTTGAAAGTTTTACTGGCACATCAACAAACCCTTATGCTAATCCGTTCATTGTTGCATATGAAAATTTTGATGCTTTTAATTATTATTCAGCGAGTGATAAATTTGCTTATTATCAAGGTTTAGAACCGGGTTTAGAAAAAACTTATGCTCAAGCTTTCTTTAACTTTTTAAATCAAGTTAGTTATAATTAAAAAGCAATAAAATTGCGAATAATAAAAAAATAAGGAAATAAAAAAATGATTATTTTAACCGCTGACCATGCTGGGTTTGCACTAAAAGAAAAATTAAAAAAACATTTTAAAAAAAGCGGTATTGCTTTTGTTGATGATAGTGCTAGCAGTTTAGTGCCGGCAGATGACTATCCTGATTATGTAAAAAGTGCGAGTAAGTTAGTATTACAAAACGAAGAAAATGTAGGAATTTTTATTTGTGGCAGTGGCATTGGAATTAGTATTGCAGCAAATAAAATAAAAGGTATAAGGGCAGCAGTAGCTTATAACAGCAAAATAGCCAAATTATCAAAAGAGCACAACAATGCAAATGTTATTGCTTTAGGCGGTAGTTTTATAAGTTTATATAAGGCTAAAAAGATTATAAATGCTTACTTAAAAGCACATTTTAAACAAGATAGACATATTAAAAGAATTGAAAAAATTAGTCAGTTAGAATGTTAATCATTATTATGAAAAAAATACTTTAAAACACTTTGTTCTAAAGTATTTTTTTATACTTTTATAAGTTAAAAATGTAATAATAAAAAAAAATACCTCATACATTATTGTTAGGACAAACTATGCTAGGAGGTAATATGAAAAAATTTTTATTAACTGCACTTTTGGTAATTGCGGGCACAACAACCGCGATGGCTATAATTAAGCCTACTGATTTAGATTTGGTTTTAAAAAATTTATCAGAAGTTAGATATAATTTATTTCAGGGTGATAATGAAAAACTTAATGCCACATTTATGACAGGAGAGAGGGAAGAAACTTATATATTGAATGGAGTTGCCACTGAATTAATTGATTTTGGTATTATTACCCTAAATTTTAAAGAGCCACAAACTGCTCGTTTTGGTGTGCCAACTTATAAATTAACAATAGGCGATAATTATTATGAAGGGGAGTTTGAAAAAAGCCCCTTTAATGTAAATTATGTTGCAGATATAGGTATAAAAATGCCAGATGATAGTCAAGTTTATTTACTTGTTGAATGGGATGATTTATATGAAACCCTAAAACTAGATCCTATTAGTCCAAATTGGGAAATAAATTGGGAAAAAGCATTAGAAATTGGTATGGAAAATATTGCTGGCACAAACTTTGAAGAACTTATTTCAGAGGGTAAGTTAAATGCGGAAGTTCATTTAATAATTATTGGTGACCCACAAGGCATAACAGATAAATATTATTGGTATATTAGCATATATGGTCAAGCGGGTTCAACGATAGAGCTTGTAATAGATCCTATGACTGGCGAGTTAATTAGTAAGCGTGTTGTACAATTTTAAAAATATAATTTTATAAACAAAAAAGAGTGTTAAACTCTTTTTTTGTTTTCTTACTAATTGCTTAATTATATTTATTATGTTAAAATTGTTAACGATAAGCAGTAATTAATAAATAAAAACAAATTGGAAACAAAAATAAAATGAGTGAGTTAAATTTTAACAAAATAATTTTAAAAACAGCAATGATTACTGTTATTGTTTTATTTGTCGTATTTAGCATTTTAATAGGTTCGCTTACTATTTTTTATCCATCAAGTTTAGCGAGGGCTACTAGTTCTTTAGGGCTTGATAAATTATCAATTTTTTATTACGAATTAAGTTATCAAAAAACTCAAGATGTCAATGATTTATATAATTTGTTAAATAAAACAATAATAGTAAAAGACAATCAAAAAATTGTAGAAAATTTTGAACTTCTGTTTGATGATGGAAGTGAAAGTTATTATGACTTTATTGATTATGTAAATGATTATCATTTAAACAGCATTGATAGTTATGCGCTTATGTTATATTTGGCAAATGAAGATGCAAGATTAAAACAAAGTTATGTGGAGGCATTATATAATTTAAACGAAAAGGACAAAGCTTTTTCGTTTGCTGCAGGTGATTTACTCAATGAGAGTTTTGCTAGTATTAATGACTATAATCGATTAAATTTTATTATGGTGAGGATGTTTTCTTTGCTAAATATAGAAAATGCACCAAATGATGCCTTTGAACAGTTTAATTCTTACACAAATGGTGAGTTAATTAATTTTAATTTTTTTGATAGTACACTGAGTTATTATAATGATATAAAGGAAATTTATGACCTTAGTTTTTATTTGAATGAAGGAAGTATTGATTCTAGTTTTAAATTATGTGTAACAGCTAATCATTTAGCAGTAGTCGCTAGCACTTTAGTGCAAATTGCACAAAAAACATCCTTAGCAATTGATACAACTAATTTATTGGGTGATATTCAAATGTACTTAGTGCAAATTAATCAATTAGAGCAAATATTCTCTGAGTAAGAGAAGGGGAAAAATATGAAAAGAAATGAAACAAAAACAATGTCGACCGAAGCCGAGCATGAAAAAGCCGTTTTGGTACTAGTTAGTTTTGATACAAAAAGAAGCATAGAAATGGATTTAGCCGAACTTAAAAGTTTGGCAGAAGCCATTGAACTTGAAACTGTTGGAATAATCACTCAAAATCGCCATAAACCAGATGGTGCTTATTTAATTGGCTCAGGCAAATTAGAAGAAATAAGAGTTATGATAGAGGAGACGGGGGCAACAGTTGTTATATTTGACAATGAACTAGTTGGCTCAAAAATTTCTAACTTGCAAAAAGAGTTAAATGTAAGAGTTATAGATCGCTCAATGTTGATACTAGATATTTTTGCACTTCGCGCAAAAAGCAATGAGGGAAAACTTCAAGCAGAACTTGCTCAATTAAAATACTCACTTCCTAGGCTTACTAGTTTGCAAGGCACTGAGGGCAGATTTGGTGGAGGCGTTGGCATGAGAGGGCCTGGTGAAACTAAAATAGAGCTTAGCAGGCGTGTAATAGAAAAAAAAATTTATGATAAGGAAAAAGAATTAGAAAAACTAAAAGAAAATAGAGATATTGTTAGAAGCAAAAGAGTGTTGAGCGCTAAAAAAAGTGTTGCAATAGTAGGGTATACAAATTCGGGCAAAAGCACTTTGATGAATTTGATTACAAAGGCGGATATTTTAGCCAAAGATATGCTGTTTGCAACGCTAGACACTACAACTCGTAGCGTTTGGTTAGAACAAAATAAAGAAATACTTTTAGTAGATACCGTAGGCTTTGTTTCTAAACTTCCGCACGAATTTATTGATGCTTTTTCGGCAACTCTTGAAGAGTCTGTACATTCAGATATCTTGCTTCATATAATAGATGCATCAAACTCATTGTATAAAGAGCAGGAAGAAATAGTATTAAAGGTGCTAGCCAACTTAGGTATTAAAAACACTCCTATAATAAAAGTTTATAACAAAATGGACAAAGTGCCTAATTTTGAGAGAAAACAAGCAAAAGATACAGTTTATATTTCTGCTTTAAAAAATGAAGGAATAGACGAATTAAAACAAAAAATAATAGAACTTATTTAATTTTATCCCATTTAATTTTTTAGAAATGTGCTCACGATTAGCACATTTTTTTAACTTCTAAAATACTATGGTATATACAAATGAAAAGGCTTAAAAAGCGCTAAAGAAAAAGAGTAATACATAACTTTTATTAATTTGTATGAACAAAAGTAAAATTTTTTAGGAGGAACACGAGATGAACGGATTTTTTGGAGGCCAAGGTAAAGGTTACGGCTGTGGTGGCTGCGGTGGATTCAACGGAATTGGCGTAGGTCAAGGCGGAGGAACCAACTGTTTATGGATTATCATTTTACTATGTTGCTGCGGTGGATTCGGTGGCAAAGGTGAAATGATGGACGGTGGCTTTGGGGGCTACGGATGTTTATGGATTATAATCTTGCTTTGCTGCTGCGGCGGTTTTGGCGGAGGTTACTAATACATAACCTTTAACCAAAAAACTAACAGAGATTAAAAACTCTGTTAGTTTTTTTTATTTTTAAAATTTACTAAAACTCGCTTTGTTATTTATATATTATATTTTGAATATTTGTAGCATAAACTATTTTTGTAAGAGGTGTATTATATGGAAACAAATATCGTACAAAAACAAAATAAAAGTTTATATAAAATAAAAAAGTTATTTAAAAATAATTGGAAACCCGCACTGATTAGTTTTGGAACAGTTTTTTTAGTAAGTATATTAGGCAGTATTTTTACAAATACAAACAGTGCTTGGTTCACAAGCTTAATAAAACCAAAATTGTATCCACCTAACTTGTTATTTGGTGTTATGTGGAGCATTATTTATTTACTTATTTCAATT
>JAQVOQ010000050.1 GCA_028702545.1 Clostridia bacterium | reverse complement strand
TTCGACATATCGTATTGCTTCAGGTTGCTGTAGGAACCTCCCATAAGGAAATATGCAAAGGCGGCATCGGGCTCCAGTGTAATCACTTCATTGAGTATGCTGAGTATCTTTTGATTGTCGGTTTCATGAACATTAGGCGACGATATCAATGCGGCTTGCGGACAACTAAGGCAAAAACATTTAAATAATAAATAAAGAGGTAATAAATTATTAAAGGCAAATTGATTAAAGGTATTGGTGCAATATACACGGTTTTTAGCGGTGATGCAACATATAATTGTGTTGCACAAAAAAAGACTAAGCAAATTGCAGAGTTTTTAATAGGCGATGAAGTAGAATTTTTAGAAGAAAATGGCACATATTTTATTACAAAAATTTTAGCGCGTAGAAATTTTTTAGTGCGTCCAAAAGTTGCTAATATTGACCAATTAGTTATAATAATTGCAAAATTGCCTCAGCCTGACCTTATGCTCGTAGATAAACTAATTATTTATGCTGATAATATGGATATTGACACGCTTTTAGTAGTAAATAAAAGCGACCTTATAAATGAAGCGTTTGTAACAGATATAAAAAACCAATACGCTAGTGTGGTAGACGATATTATAGTAATCAGTGCTAAACATCATTTAAAATTAGATGAGTTAAAAGAGCATTTACAAAACAAATTGAGCGTATTTGTAGGGCAATCAGCAGTAGGCAAAAGCACTATATTAAATGCACTTTCTGCCAAGTTGGATTTAGAGGTGGGAGAATTGAGTAAAAAAACCGACAGAGGTAAACACACTACTAGAAGTGCCGAAGTTTTTGAACTAGATAATAATACACTAATCGTTGATACTCCGGGTTTTAGTTTACTTGATTTATTTGAAGTTGAACCTAAAAAATTGCACGAATATTATGGCGAGTTTTTAGAGTTTAGTAACGATTGCAAATATAGAGCGTGCAATCATGTTCAAATGTTATTAGGTGAATGTGCCGTAAAAAGAGCGGTTGCAACTGGTAAGTTAAACAAAGACCGATATGACAGATATGTTGCTCATTATAATGATATTAAAAAAAGGTGGGAGAGTAGGTATGATTAAAATAAGCGCATCAACACACCCAGCAAAAGACGATTTAATAGGCTACTTTAAAGAGTTAGAAGAGTTAAACATTGATATGCTACACTGCGATGTTATGGACGGCGAATTTGTAGAAGACAAAACAATTAATTATTTAGATGTTGCAAAAATTAATGCAATATCCACAATTGTTTTAGATGTGCACTTAATGGTGGCAAACCCTGTTAGTTTAGTTAAGAAATATGCAAAAGCGGGTGCCAATATTTTAACGGTACATTATGAGGCGTTTAAGGATGAAAAAGACCTTATAAAAATGCTAAAACTTATCAAAAAATATAATATGCTAGCGGGGCTTAGTATAAAGCCACAAACAACTATTGAACAAATATACCATCTTTTGCCACTCGTTGACCTAGTGCTAGTAATGAGCGTAGAACCGGGCAAAAGCGGGCAAAAGTTTATGACTGGTAGTTTAAGTAAAATAAGTAAGTTAAGACAAATAATAAAAAAGCAAAATTTATACTGCTTAATTGAAGTTGACGGCGGAATAAATGACACTTTAGCAAAAGATTTAATTAGTAGCGGCGCAGATATTTTAGTTGTGGGAAGTTTTATATTTAACGCAGTAAACAAATTAGATGCAATTAATGCATTAAAAAAGTAAGCTTGAAAGCTTATTTTTTTAACTTAAAAACGCTTATTTTCATATATTACTCTTAGTAACAAAGGAGGATGTTAAATGAGGAGGCATTACATAAGGTGCGTTCGCTCACCTTACATATTTAGACCAATTTTTAGATGGATATTTTGGAGACAGTTGAGGCGTAATAGAGACTATTGTGATGGTCGTTATTGTGATGGTCGTTATTGCTAAAAATGGCAAAAAAAAGGATGCTTAATTAAAAGCATCCTTTGTCTTTAATATTTAAAAAATTAGTTTTTAGCGGTTTTCATACATTTAGTACAAACATATTGACTTGCGGATTGACCATCAACTTCAATTTTTACTTTTTGAATGTTTGGCAACCAAGTTCTGTTTGATCTATTTTTAGCGTGGCTTACGTTATGACCGCTCATTTTACCTTTACCACAAATGCTGCATACTCTTGACATATATATTCTACCTCCTAAAACTAGCCTAGTAGTTCATTAACTGCTATATTTTATCATTAAACTAATATTTTGGCAAGCAAAATTTTTAAAAACTACTAAACTATTTCAAAAGACAAAAAACTCCCTTCATATTCCTTGCCAATTTTAAAAAATTGTTGTAATATTATATAGTTAAAATTTGAATTAAAGGACGGCTCAATTTATGTCTGTTAATACAGCAAATGCCCATGGCAGAATGTTTATATCTGATGAAGCTATTGCAGTTATTGCAGGTTATTCGGCGTTAGAATGCTACGGCGTTATTGACCTTGTAAGCAAAAAATTATCCGACAATTTTGCCGAACTTTTCAAAAAACAGCCTCTATCAAGGGGAGTTAAAATTTTGACTGTAGATAACCGAATCTATATAGATTTATATGTTATTTTGAAGTATGGCGTTTCAATTTCAGCAGTTGCAGAAAGCCTTAAACGCTCAGTAAAATACAGTGTAGAAAATTTCACAGGAATGATAGTAGACTCCGTTAATGTAAATGTTATTGGAGTGCGTGTTTAGTTTATAAAAAACAAATTGGTTTTTATTTAAGGAGTAATTTTGCTTATGCAAAAAAATATAAATGGTGTTACTTTTCGCAAGATGATACTTGCCAGTGCATCAATCTTAGAAGAAAATAAAGAATATGTAAACTCGCTAAATGTTTTCCCCGTGCCAGATGGAGATACGGGAACTAATATGAGTTTAACGCTAAAATCAGCTTGTACTGAAGTTAGCACTTGTCCAAATAATGAACTTGATTGCTTGGCTAACGCTTTTAGTAAAGGTGCCTTAAAAGGTGCTAGGGGCAACTCTGGTGTTATTTTGTCGCAAATTATAAAAGGTTTTTGCTCAGTATTAAATTCAACGAGCGAAATTGATACAAAAATTATGGCAAAAGCTTTTGATAAAGGTGCAGAGGTTGCTTACAGCGCGGTAACAAAACCTAAAGAAGGCACCATTTTAACCGTTATTCGTGTAATGGCGGAGCAAGCTTTAAAATTAAGCAAAAAAATAACTGATATGGACGAGTTCTTTTCAAAAGTTTTACAAGAAGGCGAATTAATATTACAACAAACACCTGAGATGTTGCCTGTACTTAAAAAAGCTGGAGTAGTTGATGCTGGTGGAAGAGGGCTTTTAATCATATTTACTGGTTTTTATAGAGTTATATCTGATGACGAAACACTAGAAATTGCTTTTGAAAAAGACCTTATAAATGCTGAAAATTTTGAACAATTTCACATAAATTTAAACAACTTAGAAGATATTGAGTTTGCTTATTGTACCGAATATATGGTTATTCAAATGAAAAAGAAAACGACTGAGGCCGATATTGATAAAATGCGAGAAAAACTTATGCAAATTGGCGACAGCGTAATTTGCATTGGCGATCTTAGTTTAGTAAAAGTACATGTTCACACAAATGAACCTAATTTAGCACTTGGTTATGCCCTAGAACTTGGAGAAATCAACAATCTTAAAATTGACAATATGGTTGAACAAAATAGGCAATTAAAATCTCAACAAAACTCACAAGTTGAATTAAAAGAATATGGTATGGTATCAGTTGCTGCTGGCAGTGGGCTAAATGCTATTATGAAAGACCTTGGCATAGATGAAGTTATTCAAGGTGGACAAACTATGAACCCTTCAGTCGATGATATTGCAAGGGCAGTAAACAAAGTTAATGCTAAAAATATTTTTGTGTTTCCTAATAACAAAAACATAATTTTAGCAGCAGAACAAGCTAAAAACTTAACAACAAAAGCTATTACTGTAATTCCAACTAAAAGTATACCCGAGGGCATAAGTGCTGCGCTTAATTTTAATGAGGATTGCAGTTTAGAAGACAATATAGTAACTATGTTAAAGAGCCTTGAAACCGTGTTTACAGGCAGCATAACTTATGCTGTAAGAAATACAAACATTGATGGTTTTGATCTTAAAGAAGGCGATATAATAGGTTTAAATTCTAAAGCAATACTAAGCAAAGGCGACAAAGTGTCTGAGGTTGCACAAAATCTAATAGAAAAAATGATGACCGATGAGTTTGTTAACATAACTTTGTTTTATGGACAAGATGTTAAAGAGGAAGATGCCTTAAGTTTGGGCGAAAAATTGGAAAAAATATATCCCAACCACGAGGTTACTGTGTTACAAGGTAATCAACCGGTTTATTATTATATAATTAGTTTAGAATAAAAAAATTAATTTTTTATGTATTTCAACAGAATTTGTTTATAGTTTTTTATTTTTATAGTAATAATTTTTTATCATTTACAAACACTAAAATCACAAAGCTCACAGTTTTGTATATTTTAGGAGGTATGTTTTTTTATGAAAAACGAAAAAGAAAACAGTTATATTGGAACTACTATGGATAGGAGCAGAGAAGAAAGAGAAAGACTAAACAGACTAAACAATATGGATGATATGTCAGAACTTAACGACTATGATTCAGAAACAGGAAGTTACGATATTTCGGATACTTCTAACAAAAATGATTCACAATCTAATTCATATAACAACAATGAATACAACAACAATAATGAATACAACAAAAATAAATATAGTAAAACAAAAAAAGATCAACAATAGTTTAGTAAAAAGAAGGTTTAAACCTTCTTTTTATTTAATGTTAATATTCAAGCATTAAATATGCTCGAATATTTTTGTAATAACTGTTTAAAAATTATTATCATATATGTACTATGTAAAATATAAATAAAAAAAATATAAATTTTCTAAAAAGTGGTTGCAATTTAGTCATTTATTTGATATATTATAAAAGCAGTCAATCGTGGGAGCATAGCTCAGTTGGCTAGAGCATCTGCCTTACAAGCAGAGGGTCACAGGTTCGAGTCCTGTTGTTCCCACCATTTCTTACTTAAAGTGAGTTAACCTAGTGCAAAACTCGCAGCTGTGAGTGGCTCAGTGGCGTGACGCGTAAAGCAAAGTTGCCTGTGGCAAGTTTGTAGCCAAAACGGGAGCAAAGTAATTTGCGACGGAAGACCTCGGGTCTACCACGATGAAGTATGTACTTACTAAAGTCGTGTTACCAAATGATAAACCTAGTGCAAAACTCCATGCGGGAGTGGCTCAGTGGTAGAGCGCTGCCTTGCCAAGGCAGATGTCGCGAGTTCGAATCTCGTCTTCCGCTCCATTTTTTTATTAAGGCTAATAATAAAAAAATATTATGTCAAATTTGGCACCATAGCCAAGCGGTAAGGCAGAGGCCTGCAAAGCCTTTATCCCCAGTTCGATTCTGGGTGGTGCCTCCAATAAAAATTACATAAGATAAATTTGCCGAAGTGGTGGAATGGCAGACACAAGGGACTTAAAATCCCTCGGGGGTAAACTCCGTGCCGGTTCGAGTCCGGCCTTCGGTACCACGCAGAAGCACAACCTTTTAATCGGTTGTGTTTTTTAAAGTAAAAAACAAACCTCAACTTACGGTTGGCTTCTGCTTTTAGCCAAAAAGTTGCACCCTACGGGAGTACTTTTTGTCTATATTCGCTTTGCTCATAGGGTTAAGTCACAACCTTTTAATCGGTTGTGTTTTTTAAAGTAAAAAACAAACCTCAACTTACGGTTGGCTTCTGCTTTTAGCCAAAAAGTTGCACCCTACGGGAGTACTTTTTGTCTATATTCGCTTCGCTCATAGGGTTATGATCACAATGCAAATTGCGTTTTTTACTCCATTTTAATTCTAAAAAAGATATAATTATATAACAAAAAATTAAATTTAAACACTTGCTTTTATTTGTGTTTAACCTAATAATATACTATAATTTAATGATATAGTTAAATATTAAATGAACTATTAAAACTATATAGGGTTATTATGAAAATAAAAGAGATAGTATTAACAGATCAACATTCTAAAAAATGTGACATGATTTTTAAGAATATGCCACAAGGTTTTGCACTGCATAAAATTATTACTGATTCAAATGGCAAACCTATTGACTATGCTTTTTTAGAAATTAATAAAGCCTATGAACTATTAACAGGTCTAAAAGCAAAAAATATATTAGGTAAAACAGTAAAACAAGTCTTGCCTAAAACCGAGCAGTATTGGATAGATACTTTTGGAAAAGTTGCCTTAACGGGAGAGTCTTGTAGATTTGAAAATTATTCAGTAGAGCTTGATAAATATTATGATGTGTCTGCTTTTAGCCCTAAGCACAATATATTTGCAACAATCTTTACAGACATAACAGAGCGTAAAAAAAGTGAAGATGAAATAAAACAATCAAAAGCAAAATTAGAAGCCTTATCAAAAGAATATGACACGCTTTTTGAGGGCTCGCAAGATTGTTTGTTTTTAGTAGATGTAATAGGGGACAAAACTTTTAAATATAGAAGAAGTAACTTATCTCACCAAAAAGTAACTGGCATAAAGTTAGAAGAATTGAGAGGGAAAACGCCCGTAGAAGTTGCTGGCTCTAATGAGGGTGCAACGATAGAAGCACGTTATGCTGAATGCTTGAAGGCTCGTCAATCAATAGTATATCCATGAACAGCGAAGTGGTAGTCTGTGTTTTCGATATCGATTCTGCGGAATTGGCAGCCGATATGTTGCGCAATCTCACCTAAAAAGTGTATTAATCGAGGGTAATCAG
>JAQVOQ010000049.1 GCA_028702545.1 Clostridia bacterium | reverse complement strand
GCAAATATGCGTATACTGCATATCAATAATTAAAAACTCCTATCTAGTCAGATAAGCCGAGCCTCGACCTTGACTTAATTTTGAAAGCGTTAGGTTTGTGCACATAAAAAGCCAAACTTTTACTCACTCAAACCGCCCGAGCCTAGAATTTAATTAAAACTAACAAGCGGTTTTTTAGTACTAAGGTATAAGTTAAAATTTCATATTTTAACAAAATAAATGCTTTTTGTATTAAATATTTTATTTCTTTAAAAAATGGGTATTGACAAGATGTTAAACCTATATTATAATAACAATGCAATAAAGCATTTTTTCCATTTTGTTTTATTTAGATATCAAAATAACCGCACCATTTGAGTGCGGTTTTTGCTTTTTATTATGTTTTTAAATAAAATCGTACCATTAAAAACAGTTTTTATTTTTTTTAATATATATATAATCTTTTTATAAGAGATATTGATTTTTTGCAAGTTTAATGTTATTATTATATTAAAGAACTTCTAAGGAGAGTAATTGATTATGAAATTAACAATTATTAGATTAACGGTAGCTGCCTTAATTTTAGCTTCGATTGGCTATTTGGCATACTATTTTATTATAGCGCCAGATGCTGCACTTAGCACCTATAATCAAATTTCTAATCTAGCGTATAGTGATGAATATCTTGATTTTGATGAAAACCTTACTATTATGAGCAATGATTATATTTCAGGATCATCTGTAAACGGCTATTATAAAGTTGTAAACAATGCTCTTAACAATAACTTTAACTATTATAAAGGTTATTTGTTATTTGTTAGTGATGTAAGTCAAATGGATCAAACAAATATAAACAGCAAAATAAATGAATACGAAGAGAGTTTTTTAGAAACAAATAGACTTTTATTATATTTTAATGATAATTTAGGCGTTGATGATGATACAAAAGCAGGTATGCATACTAATTTTATTATTTCTTATAATGAAACTATTAAAATTTATGTTGAGCTTATTGAAGAGTTAAAAAGTTATGTAATTAAATATGCTTTTAATGATACTTTGCCTGTTGGACTAAAACAAACCCTGCTTCAAGTGCAGCTTGATTTTGCAAAAGTAGCAATAACAGAAAAATTAGATGCTACAGCTAATCCAGATACGCTTATAACTGAGCTTAACGCGATAGTATTAAAATTTTCAACTTTTAATAATGACCCACAAGGCAACGATTCTAATGCTTTAAATTTTATTGATGCATATAACAATTTTGAAAATTTACAAGAATATTTTGAGAATGTAAATAAAGCCAATTATGTTTTTGCTTATTTAGGCACTCAAGGTGATTATGTTAGAACAATTAACAACTTTTTAAATTTAGCTTCTTATAATTAGGCGTACGGAGGGTTTATGAAAAAAATTAAAATTATTAGTATATTATTGATTGCACTTATTTCAATATCTTTATTTACTGGCTGTAATTTGGTTTTAGGGCCAGTTAGTGCAGGCAAGGTTTATACTAAATATGCAGAAATAGTAGAAAATTATAAAACAAGAGATATTGCAAATAACATTATACCCACACAAAGTTTGTTTAATGCAAATGATAATTTGATTATAACTTATAAAGAATGTAATTTTGCTTACGAAATAGAGCAACGACCAGATTCTATATTTAATGTGTTTGACGAACAAGATGGTCAATATTCACAAACGCTTTATTCTGCTATAGCATTTTTTAATCAATATAGAAACAGCCTTAATGTTACCGCAAATAATTGGGATTTAGATAAAATTAAAGTAATCTACACTGCACTGCTTGATTGGGAAGGCGCTTTGAAAGATTTTCAAACTAAAAAAATAGCTGTAGAAAATATGGATATTATTTATAATGAGGAAAATTTAACCTCACCATATAGTTATACAACTATGGTAAAATTTAACGATTTTAAAGATACTTATAACCTTTTGTTAGAAAAAACGATTATTTTTGTAAAACTTTTTGAAAAATCTTATGTAACAGATATTTTAAATACAGACAGTTATTTAATAGAGGCAGAAGTGCCATTTTATGAGGTTAGAAGAGTTGTTTACACGGCAGAACTTTATCTTGCTGAGGCAACTTATAACTATTATGTAAAACACTTAGGCGACTATGACGCACTTGGTGCTGATAATACATTATTTGAAGCGTTGTTTAATTTAAAAGCAGATGTTGCAAACATTAACTTTTTAGATAGCGGATTTACTCAAGCAGATGTAACAAACTATTACAGATTGACAAGAGCTAATGAGGGTCAAATAATTTCACAAAGTAGTTTTTATGTAAATGCTATTAAAACTGCAAGTAACTTAAAAGATTCAACTAACGAGGCTGATATTAATTTATATAACGATTATGTTTCAACAATTAATCAAACAACAGATAACTATATAAATTATGCAAGTTTTGCAGCACAACTTATTGTTAATGTGGAAGCATAAGATAGTAATTTAACTTAAATTTTAAGAGCACTTGTTTAAAAGTGCTTTTTTTATTGTTTTGTTTGTGCTAAAATTAAATGGAAATTAAGGAGAACATTATGGACTATAAAAAACTTGCAAATTTATTATTCCCTATGGAATTAAAAACGCCTGAGTATTATGAGGATTTATATAAACAAAGAGTGTTGAAAGAAGGCGCAATCGTAACTAGATTTGCACCAAGCCCAACAGGTTTTTTGCATTTTGGTGGATTATATACTAGTTTTTTTGCAAATAGAATTGCAAAACAAAGTGAAGGAAAATATATTTTACGAATTGAGGATACTGACCAAAAGCGTGAAGTAGCAAATGGTGTTAGAGATATTATTACAGGTCTTTTTGCTTTTGGTATAGTATTTGATGAAACGCCTGGAAATGTTGAATATGTTGATGCAAAATATGGTCCGTATAAGCAAAGTGAGAGAAAAGACATATATATGACTTTTGCAAAAAAGTTAGTGCAAGAGGGCAAGGCTTATCCATGCTTTTGTTCTAGTGAACAATTGAGTGCCGACAGGAAAGCACAAGAAAAAGCAAAAACTTTACTCGGTTATTATGGTCACTATGCAAGGTGCAAAAATTTGAGTTATGAAGACATAGAAACAAAAGTAAATAATGGCGAGAAATTCGCAATTAGATTAAAAGTTGACAGTAGCCCAAATAATAAAATCATTGTTAACGATGCGATTAGAGGTGAGTTAAGGCTAAGCGATAATTACAATGATGTTGTAATTTTAAAAAGTGACTTTTTGCCACCATATAACTTTGCACATGCCTGTGATGATCACTTGATGAGAGTTAATTTAGTAGTAAGAGGCGACGAATACTTGCCGTCAATTGCTGAGCATTTGCAAATTTTTGAAGCATTAAATTTTGAGCCTATAAAGTATGCCCATGTTGCGCCTATTCAAAAAATTGACGAAAATGGCAACAAGCGCAAAATAAGCAAACGCAAAGACCCAGAAGCAGCAGTAAGTTTTTATAATGAACAAGGTTATCCAGCAGAAAGCGTGCAAGAATATATTTTAACCGTTGCAAATTCTAACTTTGAAGCTTGGAGAAAAAATAATGAATTTTTACCAGTAGAAAAGTTTATAGTAAGTTTTGATAAAATGAGCATTAGCGGGGCGTTGTTTGACTTTGCAAAACTTGCTGATGTTAGCAAAACTGTAATAAGTAAAATGAGTGCAAAAGAAGTTTATGATAGGTTGGTAAATTGGACCTCTAATTATGATAAAGAGTTGGATATGTTATTACGAAAATATAAAGATTATAGCATTCAAATTTTGAACATAGAAAGAGAGCAAAAGAAACCTCGTAAAGACATTGAAAAGTGGAGCGATATTAAGGTACTTAACAGCTATTTTTATGATGAGCTATTTAATCCAACAAAAAAAGAAGATTATGAGTTTAATTATGATAATTTTAATTTAGCCGATGTTCAAAATATTATGGAATCATATTTAAAAAGTTATAGCGAACAAGACGATAAACAAACTTGGTTTAACAAAATTAAAGTGCTATCAAGTAGTGTTGGCTATTCTGATGATATGAAAGCCTATAAAGCAACCCCCGAAGGTTTTAAGGGTCATTACGGCGATGTGGCGGGCATCATAAGGGTTGTTTTAACGAGCAGAACTCAAACTCCAGATTTATATGAAATAAGCAGGCTACTAGGTAAAGAAAGAATGGAGAAGAGAGTAGAATTAGCGGTTAAAGTGTTAAAGTAAACAAGTTAAAAAATTTAAAAACTGGGCAGTATTTAAATTACTGCTTTTGTTTTGAAAAGAAGATATAAAAGGAACAAAAACATAAAATGAGTTTAATTAAAATAGAAAATTTAAGCCACAGTTTTGGCGATAAGGTTGTGTTTAACGATGCTAGCATTGTGCTTTTTAACAAAGAAATTATGGGGCTTGTAGGTCTTAATGGAACGGGAAAAAGTACACTGATTAAAATGATTACTGGTGAAGTTTTGCACGACAGGGGCACAATAGAAATTCATCCTAAGGCACATTTAGGTTTTTTGGACCAACACGCAGAAATTAAAAGCAGTAAAAGCATAATGAACTATTTGCGAGAGGCTTTTAACGAGCTTTATAAAATAGATGAAAAGCTTACCCATGTAAATGAAAAGTTATCAGTTGTGACGGATGAAAATGAGATGATGGACTTGCTAGAAAAAAGTAGTAATTATTTTGAATATTTAGATAGCAAAGGTTTTTACACAAGCGATGCCGAAATAGAAAAAGTGGCGAGCGGCTTAGGTATATCTGCTTTTGGACTTGATACAAAGGTAAAAACTTTAAGCGGCGGGCAACGCGCAAAAGTTATGCTTGCAAAACTGCTTTTAGACAAGCCAGATGTGCTAATTTTGGACGAGCCAACAAACTTTTTGGATACGGCGCATATTGATTGGTTAATAAAATTTTTAAATGGTTTTGAAGGTGCAGCACTAGTTGTCAGCCACGACACCAAATTTTTGGATGCAATAACAACTTGTATAGCGGATATTGAAAATCACAAAATTACTCGCTATAACTTAAAATTTGATAAGTTTTTAGAGGCAAAAGGCGTAAAAGCCGACCAGTACCGAAAAGAATATGAGCGTCAACAGCAATATATTGCAAAACTTGAAGATTTTATTGCAAGAAATATTGCTCGTGCATCTACATCTAATATGGCAAAAAGTAGACGCAAAACATTGAATAAACTTGATGTTATAGACAAACCCTCAGAAACAGTAAAACCACACATAAAATTCCTTTATAAACCTATTGGAAGTAAAATTTTGTTAGAGGTAGAAAACCTAGAAGTAGGTTATTCTAACGCACTTTTGCCACCGATTAATTTAATACTAGAACGCGGCGAAAAACTTGCTATTCAAGGCTTTAACGGCATAGGAAAAAGTACATTTTTAAAAACTTTAGCCGGAAAATTACCTGCAATTAGTGGTAATTTTAAGTTTGCGACAGCAGTTGCAATTGAATATTTTGAGCAAGACAATACTTTTCACGATGATAACCAAACGCCCCTTGATTTTATTAGAGGCGAGTTTCCTCTAATGAGTGAAAAAGAGAAAAGAACAGCGCTAGCTTTGTGCGGATTAAAGCAAGAACATCTAGTAACTCCATTAAAAAGATTGAGTGGCGGGGAGCAAGCCAAAACAACAATTGGAAGGCTTACATTAACGCCGTCTAATGTGTTAATTTTAGATGAGCCAACAAATCACCTTGATGTTAATGCTATCGCAAGTTTAAAACAAGCGATTAAAAGTTTTGAAGGCACAATTTTGCTCGTTAGTCACGATAAGCATTTTATTAAAGAAGTTGCCGACAAAGTGCTTAATATGGAAGAATTGATAGCACAAAAAAAATAAAAAGTTTGCAAAAAGTTATTGACAATAACGGGTTTAAATGCTACTATAAAACAGCAATTAAGTAGTGGCATTTGTGGGGGTATAGCTCAGCTGGCTAGAGCACCTGCCTTGCAAGCAGGGGGTCAGCGGTTCGAATCCGCTTATCTCCACCAAATTTACACTCTAGTTAGAGACGAGCACCTATTTAATTGTTTTTCATATAGGGGTATAGCTCAGCTGGTTAGAGCGCGTGCCTGATAAAATAAGCCAGCACAAATTTTAATAACCTTTGACAGATGAAAAAGTCACAAAAACATATCAATGGGGTATAGCTCAGCTGGTTAGAGCGCGTGCCTGATAAGCACGAGGTCGATGGTTCGAGTCCATTTACCCCAACCACCATAGAACTCTAGCAAATACTAGGGTTTTTTAATTTTTAGGCTCGGACATAACCTTAAATAAAAACCACCTACTGCTGTCAAAAGTTGGACTACTGCTGTCAAAATTTTGTTCAAATTAATAAAACAAAAACACAAATTTTTAAAATTTGTGTTTTTTATAAAACCTGTTTGAAACTGCCTAAAACTATCAAAAACTGGTGCTACTGCTGTCAACTGCTGTCAAATTTCAAAAAAGTTTGACAGTAAATATTTTTGGTATGTTTATCTAAATTATAATTGTGTTGCGACAACTACAATGAATTTCAAATATAAATAGGAACAATTTATATTCTAAATTTATATTCGTTTATAACAAGATATACATCGTTTAAATTATTGCATTTTTTAAAATCATCACTAGTTAATAATTTTGATATTGTATTTTTTATAAGATATAAAAAATTCATATAAGTATTTGTTTTGTAATTTTTATCTCCACCATGAACTATTGCACTTCTAGAAGAATAAAAATCTTTAAAGTCGTGTATAATTTTTTTTCGCAATTCTAAAGTGTCGCCACATATATATGCAACCATTTCACTTATTGAACCTTGTATACTTGAAGTTATAGGTGATATTGAAATATTCTGTTTTAATAATGACTCAAAAGCAAAAGCCAATTCAGTGCATGCGATATCATTTATCTCTTCATAAATTGAAATGCCAACCCATCTT
>JAQVOQ010000048.1 GCA_028702545.1 Clostridia bacterium | reverse complement strand
TAGCGTTATTTCAACTGTTTTTTGATGCTTATCTTGCATATATTTTAGCGTTATTTTGTCGCCTGCTTTGTAAGCAAAAAAGTTTCGCTTAAAGTCTATCATATTTTTTATACTAGAATCATTTATAGCTAAAATTACATCACCTTTTTTAATGCCTGCAAGATTAGCGGGCGACTCTTCTTGTACACTTAAAACATAAAAACCATCTTTTACGCTTGATTTTTTATAATAATGAGGAATTGACGAATCATATCCAAAAACTCCTAAGTAGGCACTTTGATAACTGCCATCTGCTAGCATATTTTTTAAAACATTTGTTATAACACTTGCTGGAATTGCAAAACCCATACCTTCTGCTGACTCAATTTTTAGCGTGTTAATTCCTACAACTTGGCTTCTTAAATTAATTAAAGGCCCTCCGCTATTGCCCGGATTTATGCTCGCATCGTGTTGAATTAAACTTTGCAAAGAGCTTTCTCCTCCATTGCCATCTATTCTTACCGTTCGGTTTAGTGCGCTTACTATTCCTTTTGTTATGCTATGTTTAAATTGAAGTTGCAAGGGCGTTCCTATTGCTAAAACATCCTCGCCTACTTTTGGTTCAGCATCATCTGCTATTTTTAAATAAGGCAAATTGATTTTACTTTTTATAATAGCGAGGTCTAGCGTTGCATCATTCCAAACAGGCATTGCACTGACTGTTTGACCATTTGCCAAATATAAGTTAAGCGTATCTCCACCTGTTACTACATGATTGTTCGTTAAAATATATCCTCCATTTGCAATTGCCACACCACTGCCTACGCTGTAAGAATAATTATTTGCACTGCTAATTCCTACAACTGCTGGACTAACATTTTTACTAACATCAATAGACGAATTTAGTTGTCCTTCTTCAATTAATCTAGGCGTCATTATAACATCATCACTAACGGACGAAAAAAAGCTTGTATCTATTTTTCCTGTGTTATCCTCAGGCACACATCCTGAAAAACTCAATGTTAAAATTAATATTAATCCTATAACAAAAAATTTGAAGTATTGCATAATTTAAACTCCTAAAAATTTAAAAACTTACGCTTACTTCAAATTGAATATATTGCCTATTTTATTCTGAGTTGCAACATCTACAAAAATATGTTTACCCTCTTCTACTCCTTTTTCTAACAAAAACTTTTTTATCGTATTATATGCGACCTCAGGTGCATTGTTTTCCTCACTTAAATGTGCCAAAACTATTTGTTTTACATTATAACTCGCAAGTTCTAATATAGTTTCTGCCGCTGTTATGTTAGATAAATGACCTTTGCTTGATAAAATACGGTTTTTTAAGTAAATTGGATACTTGGGGTTATTCCTTAATAGATGCTCATCATGATTGGCTTCCAAAATTACAAGCGTACTGTTTTTTAATTTTTCCATTATTCTAGAATTAGTATGTCCCAAATCTGTTGCAATACTAATTTTTTTACCATCATTTATAAAAGAATAACCAACGCAGTATACTGCATCATGTGGAAGCTCAAAACTACTTATCGCTAAATCGCCAATTATAAAGTCATCACTAAAAAGAACTATTTTGTTAGTTACAGCTTTATCTTTTAGTTTGTTTTGCAAAACTTCCCACAATAAATTATGCGCATAAATTTTTGCACCATATTTTTTAGCAAAAAACGCAACGCCCTTTATATGGTCGCTGTGTTCGTGAGTTAATAAAATTGCATCTATACTAGAGGGATTAACTTGCAAAACTTCAAGTTTTTGTTCAATTTGTTTTAGCGATAATCCAAGGTCAATTAATATTTTTACGCTGTCAGTTTCTAAATAGGTGCTGTTACCTTTGCTTCCACTTGCTAGTGTTACTACTTTCATTTACGCTTCCTTTTAATACATTTTCTATTGTATCAAAAATAGACAAATTAAGCAATATATTTTAACAATAACGCCTATTTATATCAAATATTAGCGTTTTTTAACTATTTTTTACAGTTTTTTACAGTTTTTTGCAACTTTTTTATGCATCTTAATTGAGTTCTTTAATAATCACCTTTCCGCTAATCCAAGAATCAAACCAGCTTTCTAGTTTGCGATTAGAACTCTTTTTAAAACATTCTATAAGATTGCTAGGCGTAACATTTTGCATTCTATTTTTGTTATAATAATATTTTAAACTTTTAAAAAATTTTTTATCACCAATAACCGTCCTTAAATTGTCAAACATAAGCATTGATTTTACATAAGCCATATACACATATTCTGGTTCAGTTTTGTATTGACCTAAGGTTCTAGTAAGACTAGTGTCAACACTTCCAAAAATTTGCTCGTAAACTTCTGTGAACATATTATAAGAAGTTAAAGCGTTTTTAATAACATCATCTTTTTTGATATTGTATTCTTTATTAAACTCGTAAAATAGCGCCGTTGTATATTCTGTTAGACCTTCGTCCATCCAACCATTAGCATATGCATTATTGCCCACCACGCCGTACCACCATTGATGCGCTATCTCGTGCACTATAACGTTTGTATAATCTTCATAATTATTTAGATTTTCTGAAATATAAACTAAATTAGGATATTCCATTCCACCGTGCACAAAATTTGTTTTAACTACGGACAAAGTTTTATAAGGATACTTTCCAATCATCTCATTAAAGGTTTTTAAAGCCTTTACAGCAGTATTAAGTGAAGCATCGGCTTGTTCATCATCATAATAGTAATACGCCACCTCAGTAGCGCCAACTTTTTCTTTTTTTACTTCAAACTTTTTACTTAAAACTGCGGCAAAATCTCTCACACATTTAGCTTTTACCGTTGTTTTAGTGTAATTATCTTCTAAGTCCTTATTATTTGTTTGCATTCCCGTTGTCGCCAAAGAAAAATCGCTAGGATAACTTATATTAACCAAATAATTGCTTAAATTGCTATAAAAAGGGTCGCCATTAGAACTGTACGGTTGAATAACAAACTCTCCATCTTCTATAACACACGCTATAGGATAAAAGTTTCCTAAATTAATTGCATTATTTCCATAGCCAAACCTATGATTGATATTTGGCAAGGTCAATTTATACTGCATTTCTATATTAATAGAGTATCCCATATTAAGTGACTGTGGAAGAGTGATATTTAAAATGTTTTTATCAATCTCTTCAAGGGTGTAAGTTAGGGCTTGTCCCTTGCTACTTACATTAAAAAACTCAATATCGCCGTAACTTTTGCCATTAGGGTATGCTTTTTGCTCGTTTAAACTGCTCACAGGCTTATTTGTAGCACCTTTAGCGAACGCTTTTGGATACAAATTGAATTTTAGATTATTTAAACTCTTGTTTGATAAATTTTTATATTGTATCATTTGAGTTATATCTAAGGTGTAATCATCTTCATTCAAAACAGCATCTATAACATAATTGTTAAGGTTTTGCGAAGTGTGGTTTATTAAATATTCACCAGAACAACCACCAAAAAGAAATGTTATAGCTAAAATTAATATTATTAAACTATATTTTTTATTTATTATATTTTTCAAGTTGCTTCTCCTCGCCTTGTATTTGTTAACTATTTTATGCGCAAACAAAAAATGCTAGAACAAGCTTGCTTTTAAAGGTTTTAAAAAAAGATTAGGCTAATAACTTGAATAATTTTGACTTACAGTTTATAATAACTTTACCGATATAATTTTTAAAGGATGAACCAGATGAATTTTTGTAAATTTTCTAATCAATTTGTAATAGATTCGGCGACGAATATAGATAATTCATTTTTTAATGACTATCTACCTTTTGCACCTGATGCCTGCGTTAAAGTTTTTTTATATGGTCTTTATAAATGCTCACACGCAACAAGTTCGGATAACTCTTTAGAAAGTTTTTCAAAAGTGCTAAATTTGTCAATTGAAGATATTGAAAGTTCATTTTTATATTGGCAAGACCAAGGACTTGTACAAATAATAGATACGGATCCTTTTGAAGTTAGATATTTGCCTATTAAGGAAAATTTTGGCAAACTTAAAAAGTTTAAAAAGGAAAAATATACAACATTCAATTTAAAATTGCAAGAATTGATAATAGGAAGAATGATAACTCCAACAGAATATGCCGAGTATTACGAACTAATTGAGAGTTTTAACATAGAACCTGAAGCGCTTTTAATGATTATTAAATATGCAACAAGCCTTAAAGGTGCTACGGTTGGTTACAAATACATATTGACAATTGCAAAAAACTGGGCTTATGAGGGCATTCGTACAACTAGTGCAGTTGAGGAAAAATTATTAGACCACGAGCGTTCTAGTGGCAATATCTTAGAGGTTTTAAAAATGTTAGGGCTTAGAAGAACCGCTACTTTTGAAGAACGCAATATGTTTATCAAGTGGACAAAAGAATTAGGCTTTTTATTAGATGATATTTTGCTAGTAGCTAAAAGTCAAAATAAAAAAGGTGGATTTTTAAAGTTAGACAAGCTTTTGACTAAGTATTATGAATTAAAACTATTGAGTTATACCGAAATTGAAGCTTACGAAAAAGAAAAAGACAATATGTACGGCCTTGCAAAAGAAGTTTCAAAGAGCATTGGCGTGTATTACGAAAATTTAATACAAGTAGTAGAGGTTTATATTGCAGAATGGCTTAGAATGGGCTACTCTAACGACACTTTAATACTAATTGCTAATTACTGCTTCAAAAAGAACATTCGCACGCTAGAGGGTATGAATGCCGTGTTGCAAAAGTTTTTTAAACTAGGACTTGTTGACGAAAAAGCAATTGACCAATATATCACCGAAGTTGTGGCAACTGATGGCGATATTAAGGCTATTTTAGATGCTTGTGGACTACATAGACGCATTACGAGCTGGGACAGGGATAATTATAAAATCTGGGCTAATAATTGGAGCTTTGATTTAAATATTATTTTATATGCTGCTGAGCTATCGCTTGGCAAAACAAACGCCATTAGTTATATGCACAAAATATTATCTTCATGGCACGAAAAAGGTATTGATACATTAGAAAAAGCAAAAGAGTTCAAACCAGAGTTTGCGTCAACTGATTATTCAAAAAAACAACGACAAACTTTTACAACACATAGTTATTCCGATGACGAGATAAACGCACTATTTGACAATCTAGATGAGGTAGAAATTTAATGGAAAGAAGCCAAATTATTTCAAAGTTAAAATACGCTTATGCCCTAAAACAAAAAAAGGCAGAATTTTTTGCCGAACAAACAAAAGAAAGGGCACTTGAAGATAAAGAGTATTTAACCTTAGAAATAAAAGAGCGTACATTAGTTTTAGATATATCAAAATTAAATTTTGAAAAAAAACCAACAGAACAGTTAGAAAAAGAATTAACCCTAGTAAAAGAACAAAAAAAGTTAGTACTGACTAGATTAAATATAGCAGAAGAAGCTTTAACTGCTCATTACGAGTGCGAAATATGCCATGATACAGGAAAAATTAACGGTGACTATTGCACATGTTTTAAGCACGCATTAAACAATGTGCTTATGCACGATAGCCACATTAATTTAGACGCCTTACCAAGTTTAAAAGATTATAGTTTAGAAATTTTTGCCGAAGTACAAAAAAATCAAATACTAAAAGTTTTAGATATTTGCAAAAAATTTACTAGAGCATTCCCCGCCTCAAAAACTAAAACGCTAATTTTTTCAGGTGCTTCCGGAGTTGGCAAAACTTATTTAAGTAAAATAATTGCAAAAGAGATTATAGAAAAAGGCTACACAGCATTTTACACAACAGCCTTTAACTTAAACAACATTATGCTAAAATATCACACGACTTTTGATGACAATAAGCAAGAGCTATTAACTCACTTAATAGATAGTGACTTACTCGTTATAGACGACTTAGGAACAGAACCCATTTTAAAAAATGTAACGCTAGAATATTTACTGCTTATAATTAATGAAAGATTAGAAAAAAACAAAAGCACGATTATTAACACTAATTTAGGACCAACCCACATACTAGACCGCTACAAAGAGCGAGTTTTTAGTAGACTTATGAATAAGCGAAATAGTTATTTAATAAGCATAGATGGCTTAGACTTAAGACTTAAAAAAACAATTTAAAGCTTTTTAAAAAGGAATAAAAAAATGGCCGAAACTAAAGAAAGGAAATATTTTATAGACAATTTAAAAGGTATTCTTATTTTCTTAGTCGTTTTTGGTCATTTTTTAGAAAGCTATTTAGGCGACAATAATGTTATAAAGTATATTTATATTATTATTTATACTTTTCATATGCCTCTTTTTGCTCTTTGCTCAGGATACTTAGCAAGTGCAAAAATATCTTACAAAAAAATATTAAAATACTTTTTGTTATTTGCTGTTTTACAGATATTATCTGCAGTAATAAAAACCATCTTAAACGGTAGCTTTGATATATTCTATATCATTACTCCTTATTGGATTTTATGGTATTTATTGAGTTTTGTATTTTGGCTTTTAGCTTTAAAAGCTTTAAAAAAAGTTAGGTTAATGACTGTCGTTTTTTCTTTTTTAATAGCAATACTTATAGGCTATATTCCACAAATAGGTACTGTATTATCATTATCTCGAACAATTACTCTATTCCCATTTTTTATTCTGGGCTATTATATAAAACAACATCCGATAAATTATGTAAAAGTTAAAAAAGTTCTTTCTTATATAATTCCTATTTTAGCTATTACCGCTTTAATATTTTTAGTTTTTTACATAGATAAAATTCAAACTTCAGACCTATATTTTAAAAACGCTTATACTGAAAATTTTGGTTTAATAAGCAGGTTAGTTCTTTATCTATTGGCGTTTATATTTTCAATTCAAACAGCACTTTTAACGCCCGTCAATCAAAATAAACTGCTAAGCGCATTCGGCAGGCAAAGCTTGTCAATATATTTATTTCATGCAGCTATTATACTTCCTTTAACTTTAATACCTATTGCTTTTAACAATTATTTGATTTTAGCAATTGGCATAGTTCTCTCAGTTGTTACTTGCCTAATATTATCAACAAAATTTTTTAACATTAATAAAATATTAAAATAAATATCATTTATTATAATATTAAAATCTTTTTTCTCCACATTGGTTTTTTTGAAAACACTTGACTATTAACTCATTTTCTCTTACAATATTGACTAGTTCGTAAACAGCAATTTTGAGCAATCGTGCTGATGTGGCTTAGTGGTAAAGCACTACATTGGTAAAACGACTTTTAGCAATTTTACAACTGTCCTACAACCTCTCAAAAATTCAAAATAGAGCACGACATTAAACCCTTAAAATTCAATCAAAAATTGAACAAAAAACAATCGTGCTGATGTGGCTTAGTGGTAAAGCACTCCGTTG
>JAQVOQ010000047.1 GCA_028702545.1 Clostridia bacterium | reverse complement strand
ACAAAAAAAACGCCTTAATAGGCGTTTTTTATTGGTGAGCCATCAGGGGCTCGAACCCTGGACACACGGATTAAGAGTCCGTTGCTCTACCAACTGAGCTAATAGCTCGCACGATTTATCGTACTTTTAAAATTATAATACACATATCAAAACTTGTCAATAATTAAACTAAATTACTGTTGCTATTATTATTTTTTTATATTAGGGCAAACTAATATAAATGTTGACTTTATCCGTCATTAATGATAGGATATAGCCTGCGTGTAAAACACAAAATTAGAAACTGCTAATTATGGTGTTAATAAAAAGCACAATATTAGTAAGATCTAATAAAATAGGAGAAAAATGAACAAATTCACCGACTTTGAAGTAAGTCAAAACATTAAGGATGCAATTAACGATATCGGGCACGATACACCAACTTTGGTGCAAGAAAAAGCTATACCAGCTTTATTAAAAGGTGACGATATAATAATACTTAGTCAAACAGGAAGCGGAAAAACTCTTGCTTTTGGTATTCCAGCACTAGAAAGCGTTGACGCGGAGATTAAAAAACCACAAGTATTAATTATCTGCCCAACAAGAGAACTTGCAACGCAAGTTAGCGAAGAATTAAAAAAAATATGTAAATATATGCCTGGTGTTAAAGTATTTGCAGTGTTTGGTGGTCAACCAATTTATAAACAAATTGAAGGACTAAAAGGCAAACCACAAATAATAGTAGGCACGCCGGGAAGATTAATTGACCATATAGAAAGAAGAACTTTAAGGCTAGAAACAGTTAATATGCTAGTTTTGGATGAAGCGGACGAAATGCTAAAAATGGGATTTAGAGAAGATATTGAAGAAATTAGCAGAAAGTTAGCTGGCAAAAGACAAGGCGTTTTAGCAAGTGCCACTATGAGCCAAGAGATTAAAATATTATCACAAAAGTTTTTAACAAACCCAATAACTATTGATGCAGGAGATGCAAATAGCCCTGCAAAAAGCATACATCAAGAATATATTACCGTTAGCCCAAAAGCTAAAAAACAATTATTAATGGATATGCTACAAAAACTTGACGGAACTGCTCTAATTTTTTGTAACACAAAAAAAATGACAACTAGTTTGTTTGAATATTTAAACGAACAAAACATTCCAGCAAAAGAAATTCACGGCGATATGAGGCAATCAGAGCGTACAAAAGCTATGAACGCATTTAAAAAAGGTGTTGCAAGAATTTTAGTTGCTACCGATGTTGCCGCTCGTGGTATTGATGTTAATAACATAACTTATGTAATCAACTATGATTATCCAGAAATAGACAACTATTATATTCATAGAATTGGTAGAACAGGAAGAGCTGGTAATACGGGTATAGCTTATACATTTATTACAACTGGTAATCAAATGGCAAGCCTTAATTCTTTATCTAAAAAATTGAACTTCACAATTATAAAAAGCAGTTTAAGCACTGATGTGAAATTCTCAATCACAAGCACTAACTCATCTTCTAGGTCAAGCAGTTACAATAGAGGTGGTTTTAGAGGTAACTCTAACAGAAAGCCTTATGCTACAAAAGAAGGTTATACTAAATCAGATAGTTACAACAAAAAACCGTCATATAATAGAGCAGACGACGCAAACAAAAAACCTAGTTACTTTGACAAAAAAGAAAGTTTTGGCGACAATAACCGTTCTAATAGAAAACCTTATACTAAAAGAGATGAAAACAGCACAAATAGAAAACTTTACGCTAAAAGAGATGATAGTGGTTTTAAAAAGCCTTATGTAAAAAGGAATGAAAATAACTCAGATAAAAGACCTTATACTAAAAAAGAGTTTACATCAAATAAACCATATGCTAAAATGGACGAGAAGAGCTATGATAGAAAGCCTTACGCTAAAAGTGAATATGCTCCAAGAAAAACTTATAGCAGGACGGAAGCGAGCCCTAAAAAAAATTATGAGGATAGAAATATGACAGATTCTAAAAATTCAACTGAATCAAAAAGCACTGGAACAGGATTTAATTTTAAAAAACCACAATCAGGTTTTCAAAAATTTTATGATAAAAAGAACTCATCTAATAAGAGTGCTTTTAAAGCTAAGGGCACTAATTCGTATAAAGGTGTTAAAAACAATTCATCAATGCGTACTAGACCAAGCGGAAATAAAGTTTAATATTAAAATAAAACCATAAAAAAACAGCTTAATCGCTGTTTTTTTGTTTTTTATGTTAATTTATTTTCATCTTTTATTTTATTTCTTCTACTTTATCTAACTTCTCCCAACTAAACTCACTTTTGCCAAAATGCCCGCCAACTGCCGTTTGAGTAAAAATAGGCTCGGTTAATTGCAAATGTTCTATGATCGCTTTTGGTCTTAGTTCAAGACTAAAAGCACAAACTATGCATTACACTTTATCGTTAATTCATCTAAATTATATAGCCTCTCACTTCCGCTCGGTGCGCTGCCATCAAAGCTTATTTTTACTCTTAACGGCGTACTAATATCAGCTAAAAATCCTTCATTAAGCCAAAGTCCATTTAACAGCATTTGCTTTATGTCAATTTGTACAAAATCAAATTGTGATACGCTAGTGTGATTATTTAAAATACTGGTCCAATTAATTCCGTTGCTAGATACTGCAACACTATACTTGCGAAGTCCTCTGTTGTCGCTATTATTAGCAAGACCTATATAAAACGATATGAGTTCTAAGTTTGCAAAATATTTGTCACTTTCTAAATATCCAAAATTAACACATCTTGCACTAGTTGTACCCACTTTTTTATCACAGTCCGTGTTTCCACTAACAACATTAAAAAGGTGCCAAACTTCGCCATCAATATTTTCGGTTATCTGCCCCAATTGCATATTATCAAAATTTTCAAAACTTGTAAAACAGTCGTTTTCTGGCTCATTTAATTGCCAATCTCCAATTATTATTAAAGCATTTTCATCAACAAGTTTATCATCAAAGTACGCATATCCATAAGAGACGTTACTTATTAAAATAACTAAAAAAATTAAAGTTATAAATTTAAACTTATTTTTGCATTTCAAAATAATTATCTCCTATTGTTTACTTTCTTTTTTTATGTCCTCATCAATTAATTTAATAATTATATACAAAACAATGGCATTAAATATTATTACGAATTTTCCAAAACTTGAACTTAAAAATAGCAAAAATTTACCTATTAACGGAACATTGCGGACATATTTACCGATAATATCATTTTCTTTTAATTGCCAACTATCCCAAGAAGAAGGGTTTATCGCATTTTTTCTTCTTGTTAAAAAAACAAACTCATCTTGCTCATTTAAGTCAATATCGGCAATATAATGCACAATTATTTCATCTTCTTCGTCAAAATTAACATCTTGATAAAAAGCAATGATATCGCCTACTTTTAACTCAGATAATAAAATTTTTTTATTAATTGTTACAACATCTCCCACTTTAATAGTAGGACTCATACTGTCGGACATAATAACAAATCGCTCGTAGTTCGAAAAGATTGGCAAGCAATTATATAAAACATGACATATTGCAGCCGTGCAAAAAACAAAGATTAAAAAACCAATAATTTTTTTAAAAATATTTATTAATTTCAAAACATTTATCTCTTGAACATCCTGCATATATCACTTTCCCTTTATTTTAGAAGAAGTTAACAAAATTTGTTAAACTTCTTCTGCACTAAATTCTAAAACAAAGGTTATGGTTTTTCCTGCAATCATATTATATTGAGCTTCATCTGCAGGCATAGATATCATAACTCTAACATTAACTTCTGCTTCATATTCTTCGCTTCCATTATCAACAAGCGTAAATGTTGCTGTATCGCTTGGCACGACATTTGGAGTAGTGGCATAAACATCAATTAGCACTAAACTATTGTTAAGATAATCTCCATCAATCATAACATTTTTTGCAGTTACTAAAACTTGACCTATCTTATTCAAGTTAACAGTATAGGTAAAGAACACTTCATCCACATCTCCTTCACCCTTAAAAGCACCGACTGGAACTAAACGATTACCCTCTTCTGGTGTTACAGTTACATCAACTTCAAGTATTGCACCAATTCCGATATCAATTACTGTGCTGTTTTGGTTAACAACAGTTTGATCCCAGTACGCATACGCTGTGCCAGAAACACAAAACATAAACAAAATAAGAGCGACAATTAAAAACTTTTTTTTCATAATATTCTCCTTTAAAAAAAATTACATAGTAATAAAATATGCTTTTAAATTAGCAGATATTAACACTTAAACTTAATATATGAAAAAATATGTGACAAGTTTCCGCAAAAAACACGCCAAAATAGCGTGTTTTTTGTTTTTATTGATTTGTTTATTCTTATATAATTACTTTTTTAAATTTTCTATAAAATCAAGATATTCATCATAAGTCATCATTTTATCTATTGTGCCTTTATCTAAAATTTCTATAATTCTGTTAGCAGTTGAGTTTACAATCTCCTGATCGTGAGAAGCAAACAATAAGTTGCCCGAATAACTAATCATTCCCTTGTTTAGAGCTGATATGCTCTCTAAGTCTAAGTGATTGGTTGGTTCATCTAAGATTATAAGGTTAGCACCTGTAAGCATAGTTTTAGCTAACATACAGCGCACCTTTTCGCCGCCTGATATTATGCTCGCTTTCTTCAATGCCTCATCGCCAGAAAACAACATTCTGCCAAGCCAGCCTCTAATAAACTGTTCATAATCATCTTTTGAATATTGTTTTAACCAGTCAACAAGATTAAGTTCAACGCCTTTAAAATACTTTTCGTTGTTTTCAGGCATATAAGCTTTTGTTATTGTTTTACCAATAGTAATAGTTCCGCTATCGGCTTTTACCTCACCCGCTAAAATATCAAATAGCATTGTTGTTTGCAAACTGTTTTTTGCAACAAACGCAATTTTATCACCTTTATTTACTCTAAAACTTACATCTTCAAAAAAACCTTCTTTAGTTAAATTTTCAACTATTAAAATGTCATTTCCAGCCATTCTATCCGGTTTAAAATCAATAAAAGGGTATTTTCTTGTAGATGGCTTAATATCGGATAGCGTTAATTTTTCTAATTCTTTTTTTCTTGCAGTTGCTTGTTTGCTCTTAGATGCATTTGCCGAGAATCTTGCAATAAACTCTTTTAATTCAGCAGCTCTTGTTTCTGATTTTTTGTTAACTTCCCTGCTTTGTTTTAATAATAATTGGCTAGTTTCGTACCAGAAGTCGTAATTTCCTAAAAATATGTTGATTTTGCCATAATCAATATCGCAAATATGAGTACAAACTTTGTTCATAAAGTGACGGTTATGTGAAACTACAATAACTGTATTTTCAAAGTTTAACAAAAATTTTTCTAGCCAGCGAACAGTGTTAATTTCCAAGTTGTTTGTAGGCTCATCTAAAATCAATAAGTCGGGATTACCAAATAAAGCTTGAGCTAGTAACACTTTTACTTTTTGTGTTGGGTCAATATCCCTCATAACCATTTCGTGATATTCGCTAGTTACTCCAATGCCGTTTAACAGCATTTGAGCGTTGCTTTCTGCTTCCCAGCCGTCCATTTGCACAAACTCGTCTTCAAGGTCAGCTAGTTTTAAACCGTCCTCATCGTTAAAGTCGGGCTTAGAATAATAAACTTCTTTTTCATCCATAATTTCAATTAAGCGTTTATGTCCAAGCAAAACAGTCCTTAAAACTGTTTCGTTATCAAACTTATTTTGGTCTTGTGATAGAATTGACATTCTTAACTTTTTATCCAAAACAACTTCGCCTTTTTGTGGTTCAAGTTCGCCTGAGATTACTTTTAAAAATGTTGATTTGCCAGCACCATTAGCACCTATCACTCCGTAACAGTTGCCTTTGGTAAAACTAAGGTTTACATCCTCAAAAAGCACTCTTTTACCAAATTGTATTCTTAAATTATTTACGCTTAACATTAATTTTTGTCCGTCCTTTTTCTAATTCCACAAGATTATAACACAAAAAAAGAGTTTGGTAAACAGTAACATAGCAAATCGTGCAATAAAAAACACTCTTAAATGGAGTGCTATTTTATATATTTCGTTTTATTATACTTCTACTTCATCTATACCTGTTTTTTTTATTTTTTTTATTAATTAGTACAATAAATGACTAATTTGCGGTAATAAAAAAATCTTACTTTCGTAGGATTTTTTCCTTTTTATCTTTTTTGTACTTTTCAATTATCTCTTTGGTAATTCGTGCTGTAAATTCTTCCTCTGTTTCCTCAATTAAAAATTTTGCCTCTTCTCGTTGTGAATGCTTTACACTTTTTACATGCTTAACGATATATACAATAAAAGGCATGCTAATTATAACAAACATAATGATAGTAATTATTAAAAAAGAAGTAAAATCACCCATAACAAATTTCTCCTTGCTATTACGATAATAATTATATCACAGCCACTGCAATAATAAATAAATTATTTTAATAATAAATACGCTGAAATAAACATAAATTATAACGCATAAGTTATTAAAATTTTAATATTATTAACTAATTATTATATAAATTATCTAAGCAATTGTGCTTTTATTATATTCATGATACAATTAATAGATTTAAAGTTTTGTTGATTATGTTAATTGATAAACAAAAAATATTTTAAAAAGACTAATGGAGAAAATTATGTTATCTTATTATAATAGCGAAATACAAGGAATGATTGATTTTTGGAAAGAAATAGGGCTAGAACCAGATTATGAGTTAAATACTGATGGCAGATATAAAGGTAATTTGATAGAATTCAAACTTGTTTTTACTGATATGAAAAAGCATAAGGAACAAGTTGCTAGATATGTTAAATCATATAATAGCTGTGCATTGCCTTTGCCAAAATTCAGTTACCTAATTTCTATAAATGAACATAAATATGTTAAAATTGATAATGAAACAAATAAATCAATTGAATGGAAAGATTGGGATAAACCTTCTGATTTTTTAAAAGATTTTTTAAGTCAAGATGATGTAATAAAAGGTTGGATTGATGAATATTCCATCGTAGCATATAATAACAAACTATGTAACGATCACTCTAAATATATAAAAAATAAACAAGATGTAAAAAATGAATTTATCAATCCAAAATTTCTGAATATAATTCCTTTTGATTGGGATTTACAAATACAAACTGAAAATAATGATAAATTTACTATAGGCTGGCTTCATTTTAATATGAATATGTTGGGACCATATTTATTAAAAAAACAATTGGGTGCATTTTTTACTCCCGAGCAATATGTTAAAATTGCAACAGAAATGGTTAGAAATGCCATAAAAAAAGTTCCTAAAGGTAACGATTATATTATTTTAGATCGCTGTGCGGGCACAGGAAATCTTGAAAGATTTTTGCATTCTGAAGAATTGGCACATTGTGTTTTAAATACTTATGACTACACTGAGTGGACAACATTAAAAGGGTTGTATGATGAAAGAGTAAAGATGATAATTCCACCTACTAGGCAACATATGGACTTTAATAAAGGACTTTTAACTGATGGAGATGCATTAAGCGAAGAGTTTTATAACTTTTGTTTTAATTCTAAACAAACTGTTTGTTTTAATAGTTTATATGAAAAACAGAGTAAAGAATTAGCAAGTTGGTTGAATGATAAAAAAATGACTATAATTATGTTAGAAAACCCTCCATTTGTAGAGCCTCAAGCCGGAGCAAGTCAAGGAAAACCAACATTTAAAATAAAGGATAAATATCTTTATAAAGAGATGGCTAAAGAAAAATTTAAAACAAAGAATGTTAATAGAGCCTCTGAAAATTTATTTATATGGAGTGCTTTTAAATATTTTTTAACACAACCAAGTGATAGTTATATTTTATTCTCTCCAATAAAATACTGGAAATCTCAACACATTATAGATAAAAAATTTATCAGCGGTTATATATGTAATAGAGCAAATTTTAATGCAAGCGAAGGAGGTATAGCTTTAATTCAATGGCAAAACATTGATTATCA
>JAQVOQ010000046.1 GCA_028702545.1 Clostridia bacterium | reverse complement strand
GATAAAAGAATTGATTTTTTGCCAGGGATAGAGAGCGGGTATAGAGGTTTTAGGTTAATTCTTGATAATAAAACAAGTTTAGAATTTATTCAAAATGGAGATCATTTTGAATTTGATACTTATATAACTTCTACTCATGAATATCCTAAAGGGAATATTTCTATTTTAGATGATATTAAAAAAGAATGAGATTAATATGCCAAAAACCTCACAATATTGAGGTTTTTGTTATATTGTAAAACTTTCTAAAATATGATAAAATTAATTTATGTTTAAGGTTTGTCCCTTAGTAAAAATTGTTATAAAGATTATAAAATGTTAAAATTTACAGCTAATTATTCGCATACAGATAATAATTTTGTTATTCAAAATTTAGATGATAAAAAAAGGATTGGCGAAGGCGAGTTTTTGCGTTCGATTTGTGTTTTACAGAATATATTGCAAAGGGGATTGCCGACAAAAATGTCGTACTTTCTGATGGATGAATTAAAGATTGATTATAAATATATTAACAATGAATCATTTAGGGACTTTTTTGGATTAATAAGTTTTGAGGAGCCAAAATGGTTGAGAAGGGTAAAAGGTTGCAATGAAACTCAAAATTTTCCGGCGAGAGAATTTTTAAGAGATTTAGAGGAATGATTACCTGATGAAGCGGCGGTAATAAAAAGACTAATGTTACCAGAAGCTAGAATTTTGGATATTTTGCGATGAGAAAGCAACGAAGAAAATAGATGATTAACCGAGTCGGCAGTGGATTTTTATATACCACAATGTAGATTAGTTATAGAAATAGACGGCGCTCAACATAAAGAAGAGGCCAACAGGATCCTTGATCGTAATAGAGATGAATTGTTGATGGAAAACGGCATTTCAACCATAAGAATAGACGCCGATGATATGAGAAAGCGTTCCGAAGTTTTTTTCGATTGCATTAATTCTTTTAAAGAAGTAATTCGTCTGAATTCTAATAATCTAAATGCATATTTTTTAAATTTTAAAAAATATGAAGATTTGGAAGAAGAGGTTAAAAAAAATAAGCTAATGCCAGTTGCAATTATTAGGTTTCAATTATTAATTTTAAAGCTTATAGAATTCGGTTATATTAAGTTGGATGACGAAAAGTGAAAGTTTAATATTAAGAATCATGATGCGGTTGGGTACGAAAAGCTTGCCATAGAAGATTTATTCTTGTGATTGGAGAATATTTTTAAATTACAAAATAAAGATTGAAAAAAGCCAAATTATTTAATAGAAAATTCAAATTTTAAAGAAGGTTTCATTAATATTGATTTTAGTGTTTTAAAGCGTTGAGATGATGATCGAGAAAAAAATGTTATATACGTGAGAACGGATTATTTGTATGAATTTCCTTGAGTAAATGATAATGAGGTTGTTTGAAATAAAGTAAATAATTTTTGCGTTAATACTTCTAAGAAAAACATAAAATATAAAACAAATGATGAAAACAAGGAATCACTCAGATTTTTCTTAAAAAATATTTTTGGACATGAAGAATTTAATGATGGCCAATTTGAAATTATTGCTAATATATTGTCTTTAAAGAGCACTGTTGGATTGTTGCCAACTGGGTCTGGCAAATCGGTTTGCTATCAATTACCTTGCTTAATGCAACCAGCAATTAGTTTCGTAGTAAGTCCTTTGAAATCTCTTATGATTGATCAGGATATTGAGTTGCGAGAAACATTTTTTATTGAAAGAGTTGGGTATATAAGTAGCTCTTTGAATGCCGGCGAAAGAGAGAGAGTTTTAGAAGACTTTAAACAAAAAAGATTCCTTTTTGTTATGATAGCTCCGGAGAGATTTAGAATAAGTGCTTTTAAAAATGCCCTTAGGGAAATGGCAGCTCAATTTAATATTGGGTATTCTGTTATTGATGAGGTCCATTGTCTGTCTGAATGGGGTCATGACTTCAGATATTCTTATTTATATTTAGCTCAAACCATTAAAAGTATTTTATTGCCTAGAGATCCAGTCTATATTGCTTTGACTGCAACAGCATCGATTAACGTACTAAAAGATATTTGTGCTGAATTAAATATAGATCGAGGAAAAAATGTCATAACTTTAAAAAATTTTACGCGGCCAAAGCTTAATTTTTATGTTGCAAATAGCGGTAATGATAAGATTCCAGTTTTGCTAAGTATTGTTAACAACAATGAAAATAATCAGTTCATTGCCCAGGATATTAATAATGTAAATAAAAGAAAAAGAGTTTTGTTTTCTATAAATGGAGAAGATTCTTCGTGTGGAGTTATATTTACTCCATGAAAGAGCCATCAGTTGCCAATAATCAATTTTCTTCTTGCTCAAAACGGTTTGCTTGCTGAAGGAGACACTCCTCAAATTTTTAATGGCGGGATGGATGATATAGAAAGAGCAGGGGTTCAGAAAAGTTTTAAAAACAATGAGTTTAGTTTGCTTGTTGCAACAAAAGCTTTTGGAATGGGCGTTAATAAGCCAAACATAAGATATACTTTTCATTATGGAATCCCTTCATCGATCGAGGCTTTGTACCAAGAGGCAGGTAGATCTGGCAGAGACGGGAAAAGGGCTGATTGTTATATTATTTTAACTAAAATACGGGAAGGATTTGCTAATGTTTTTGGTATAGAAAACTTAAATTATCAAAACATTAACGTATGGCAAGATAATGCTCACCAACAGAATGCTGGTGGCGATGTTGGAACGCAACTTTTTTTATGATTAAACAATAACGAAACAATAGATAGCCAGGTTGATAATATTATGGAAATTTATAATCAAGTAAGAGGTAACAAGGTGGATGAAATATTTATTAATTATCAAAACGATCAATATAACGCTGACTTTAATAAAAAAGATAGGGCGATATATCATTTGTATTTGTTGGGAATAGTAAAGTGTTGTGAGGTTAACTACGCCAATCATAGCTTTATAATATATAAAAATGAATACAACAAGGAGAATATTGTAGAAAATTTAAAAAATTATATTGAAAAATATGATGGAAATTATCTTTACAAAGATGAGGATTCTGAATTAGATCAACAGGTTAGAAGTTTGTCTAGAGAGTTGCTCGAGTGATCTTTCAATCATTTTGCACATAGCCATAGAGAATCTTTAAAAAATTTATATGAATGGACAGTTGAGTTGTCTGTCGGGAAAATTAATGGTGCTGAATTCAAGCAACGTATTGAATATTATTTCCAACGTAATGAATTTACTGAGAAATTTGATAGGATAACTGGAGATCGAAAGGAAAATTCAGAATATTGATTGAGTATTTTTGATTTTGATTTAAATTCTGAGAAAATGGTTATGCTGGACTCATCTCTGAGAAGATTTTTAGAAAGTACGCCTGATAATGCTGGGCTTAATATTATAAGTGCTATTTCCAGTTTGTTTTTAAATAAATTCGATGTTGGAGAAAAAGAAAGGCTGGAAAATTCTTTGAAAAAACTTTTAGCAAACGAACAAAGAGAAGGAGATTTAAAAAGTGTTTTGAAAAAAATATTAGATATTATTAGCAATGGGAAAGTGGATAGAACGGCAATGTCTGAGTTTGTAAATATTTTATCTAATTTTTATAACGGGAAAGAACAATTGGCTAGTATATATAGAAAGACTAAGGATAAGGGGGTATTAGCAAAATATATCCAAATAAGTAATCAAGAATTAATAAATATTAATAAAAAAATATATGACAAACTTACAATACAATAACCCTAAAGACGAGTTAGACTTAATAGAGGGTGCGGTTAGAGGTCTTGAAAATAGAGCAGAAGAGCTTAAAAATATTCAAATTTTAATTGAAAAATTGAGCCAAATGGGGGTAGAGTTTAAAGAGGAAGGCAAGAATATTAACAAGGCAGGGGTTGAGTTTATTGAAACAACAAAACAATGCAAAGATTTATTGGGAGCTGAATTTAATAGTTTGAAGGATTCTTATGAAGAAGATTCGAAATCATTGAACAATTATATAATTAAATGATCAAAAATTGTTCACGATGTTGGTGAAAGTATTGAAAAGATTGATAGAGTTGATTTTCCTTCTAGGCTTGATAAAGTTGATGTAACAATTGCGAGCATAAATCAAGCAATTCAAAACTTACAAGCTAGACTGGAGTCCGTTAGCGTAGAGCTTAGGGAAAACATTAAGGAATTCAACGATAAAAATAGCGATGGATTTGTTAAAATTTTTAATCAAGTAGAAATGCAAGGCAAAAAATGATCTTTAGAAATTAAAGAAAAAATTAGAAATGGGTATTTGATTATTATAGGACAGACCATTGTTATTGTTGGCGTTTTAATTTTTTTATTTAACAGAAAGGCGTAGACATAATGAACATGGAACTAGAAGGATAAGTTGAATAATGGGCATTATTAATAATAATTAAAAAATTAATCATATTATATGGATATGCGATGATATCGGCATGTAGAACAAATACAGATTGATCGAATACTAAAACATTTATCATTCTCTGGCTATGATATTAATTTAGAAAAGGTCAGGTATAGGAGAAAATGTTGCGATAAAATATATATTATCGAAAAGGGTTTTTTTGGGGAAATTAGCATTACATTTTCTTGCGGAGAACATCCTAATTACGTTTATTTTAAAATATTACCAAAAATAAAAACTTGTTCTTATGAAAAAATAGAGAGTCTTATTCGTGAAAAAGGGCTAATATTCGAAATATTAGAGCCATTCGATAATATTGAAGCTAATAGCACGGATTTAGTTTTATTAGCGGTATATAAGGACGAATACTCAGACAACTCTTTTGGCAAATTTCTTAAAATATTCAGGAAAGATTTTATGAGTATTTTAGAATTTATAAAAACCGAATAATAATTATTAATGGCAAAAATATATGGAGGAAGAAGCAAATATCTAGTTAAAAATGATTTAAAATACTTTTTGATTGCTAATGGGTTAGTGCCCGCAGTATTTTTAGCTAGTATGTTTTTTGTAATTATAAATGTGTTAAAAATTGAAAGTAGCTCGATTTTTATTTTATTATTTGTTGTTTTAGCGATGTTTTTTCTATCAAAAATGGCAAAAGAAGCGAGGGTTGTTTCGAGGCTAGCAAATAAAAAATCAAATAAATATTTTCGTGGTTGAAGAGGGGAGGATTTAGTTTTTGATACGTTGAAAAAATTATCAGATGATTATTCTGTTTTTTACGATGTTAATTTATATGATCGTGGTAATATTGATTTTGTGGTATTGGGTCCTTGTGGTTTGTTGGTGGTAGAAGTTAAAAGCCATTCAGGGAATATAACTTTTGAAAATGGAAGGCTGTTAAGAAATGGCCATCCTTTTAAAGAAAAAGATTTTATTGCTCAGGTTAAAAATGAAGTTTCAGATTTAAAGCATTTTTTAAAAGAGAAAATTCAAAAAGATATATTTGTAAAGCGTGTAATAGTTTTTTCAAATAAATATGCAAAGATGAGATTTGGCTTAAATCCAATAAATAATGTATTTGTTGTTCAAAAGGAATATTTAATTAAATTAATCGAATCTTTGCCTGAAACTATAAGTAGGGAGGGAGCTAGTGAAATTGAACAAAGTATCGTCGACAAAACAAAAAACTAATAAAATTAAGGTTTCTAGAGGGTTGATTTATTTAAAAAATAAAGGTATAATGTAGGTATTAAGATAATAGTAAATAATATATATGGCAATATTTAGAATAAATAAACTTTCTGTTGTCAAATTGCTGTCTAAGAGTTTCGATTTAGAGCAAGACTTGCAAAAAATATTTGAAAACAATTTGGAAGAGATTTTGAATGTTGTTTTTCTTGCTCATGAATATTCCACAAGTTTTGGCGGAAGAATCGATACTCTAGGTGTTGATAAAAATGGTTCGCCATGTATCATTGAATATAAAAAAAATCAAAATGATAATGTTATAAATCAAGGCCTTTCTTATTTGCGTTGAATTTTAGATCATAAGCCAGATTTTGAGATTTTGTGTCAGAAGAAAAATATACATATAGAAATTGACTGAGATTCTCCGCGAGTTATTTGTGTCGCCGAAAATTATAGTAAATTTGATATTGATACTGCTGATGTTTTGCCAATTAAGATAGATCTTTTACGTTATCGTGTTTATGATGAAAATATATTATATGTGGAGGCAGAAAATTATCAAAAAATTAAAATATCAACTTCCGGCATAATTAAAAAGTCTAAACGAGAAAAAGATAAGTGTGAACGTTTTCAGAAAACATATTCTATTGAAGATCATTTGGAGAAAATCAATAAGTACGCGAAAGATTTATTTTTGTCACTAAGAGAAAACATATTATCAATGGATGGAAGTATTATGGAAGAGCCTAAAAAGAAATATATTGCTTATAAAACTTCTACTAATTTTGTTGATGTCGTTGTGAAGCAGTATGGTTTAAAAATTTTTTTAAATGTAAAAAGTGGTTTTCTTAATGATGCTAAAAAATTAGCCAGAGATTTAACAAAGCCAAAAATTATTGGTCATTGGGGCAATGGAGATTATGAAATAAAGTTAGAAAAGAAAGAAGATTTAGAAGATGTGTTTTTTTTAATTAAACAAAGCTATAATTTGAATAAATAAAATTATGAAAAAAGAAATTGAAATAAAAAAGAAAAAGCCGATATTGGCTTATGATGGAATGGATAAAAAAACCCTTGTAGAGGCAGTGCCAACACAGGTAGTGGAAATTGTTTATCCATCAAAGGCGGAAAAAAAAGACGAGGATACGCTTTTTGCTAAAGGTGAATTACAAAGCAAAATTACAAAGTTGGCTGATTTTCCGAAAAATCGATTAATTTGGACGAATGATAATTTGGTAGCGCTTAAAACTTTGTTGGATGAAAAAGATCCAGTGAGTGGTGAATATAAATATCGCAATAAAGTTGATCTTATTTACATTGACCCGCCGTTTATGGTGCAGGATGATTTTGTGACGCAAAACACTATTGATATTGAGGTGGACGAAGAAGAAGGTGTGATGTCAGTCAAAGAGCCGACAATTATTGAAACAATTGCCTATAAAGACACTTGGCAAAATGGCTTAGATAGTTTTCTTCAAATGATGCGCGAGCGGTTAGAATTAATGAAAGAGCTTCTTTCACCAACTGGCTCAATCTATGTTCATTTAGATTGGCATACTGTTCATTATGTGAAAGTTTTGATGGATGAAATTTTTGATTATGCAAATTTTTCAAATACTATTGTTTGGAGAAAAACAAATAGTCCGAAGGCACAAACTGGAGGTTTTGGTAATCAGCAAGACCAAATACTTTTTTACAAATTTTCGAAAGAAATAAATCCAATATTTAAAGAATTTAACCAAAAAACTCTAGAACCGTATCGTTATAATGATAACGACGGCCGAGGGTTATTTAGATTGATAGAGATAGAGGCACAAGGAACACAGCGCAATGCAGGAAGGAAAACTTTTGAATTTCATGGGGTCGTAGCGCCATGGTTGTACAAAAAGGATACACTAGAAGAATGGTGGAATGATAATAGAATATATAAATCATCAGGCGGTAGATATTCAAAAAAACAATACTTAAACGAAATGGAAGGAGTTTTGGTTTCTGATATTTGGGTAGATAAAGAAGTGTCGCCATTGCAAGGTGGGAGTGGAGAAAATACTCCTTACCCGACACAAAAACCCATAGGGCTACTAGATCGTATTATTACCGCGTCATGTCTTAAAGACGGAATAATTCTAGATGCATTTATGGGTAGTGGGACAACTTGCGAAGCAGCGGAATTATTAGCGGAAGAATTTAATTGCACTTGGATTGGGATTGATAACTCCAAATTTGCAATTCATACAGCTAGGAAACGATTGATTGAGCTCAATGGCCAGCTAAAGCCGGAAAAAAATGCTGGTGTTTATAAAGTCCGGCCGTTTACGATAGAGAATATGGGTTATTATCAGCGCGGCGCGAAATGGGATGTAATTCAGGTGAGTAAACAGGCAGACGCATACCGGCAATCTATCATTGAACTTTTTGGCGGAGAATATGTACCTTATTCAAAGCTTTTGCACGGCAAAAAGCGTGGGGGCTGGATTCATGTTGGGCCGTTGTCGGCGCCACTGGTAGCCGAGCAGGTTTTGGCAATCGCCGAAGAAGTGAAAGACACAGAATTTAAAAAGTGTTATGTGCTT
>JAQVOQ010000045.1 GCA_028702545.1 Clostridia bacterium | reverse complement strand
CTACGCAACTTATGACTTAACAAACTTAGCAACAATCAACAAGTGGCCACTTAAAATTACTATAATTGACTTGGCTTGGGGCTCTTTTGTGTGCTCTGCCACTGCTACTTTAACCTACATTATTATATTTTAAACTTTACTATTAATTAAACAAAAAACTAGCACATCTTGCTAGTTTTTTAATAAGTAAATTCTTGAGTGTCTTCTTTAAAATCAGGTATAAACTCGCAACTCGCACTAGTCGCTTCTTGCGAAAAGCCGTTTATAAAACCTAACTGGATAAATTTATTTATGACGCGTTTATATTCAAGTGGTTTTAGCCTATTTTTTAAAACTGGATGGTTTAACGCTTTATAGTAAGGAACATACTGATTCATTAAACTAATAATCGTGCTTTTGCCTAAGTTTGTTTTTACCCACTCTAAAACTTTTATGCTGTCACTTGAGTGCGTTGGCAAAACTAAGTGCCTAACTATTAGCCCTTTTTGCATAATACCATTTTCAATAATATCATTTGGCTGATTTTTTCGCATTTGCATAAGTGAAGTAGTGCAAGCTTCAAAATAATTTGGCGCTTTTGAATATTCTTTAGCTAAATTATTGTCAAAATATTTAAAGTCGCATAAATAAATATCAACATAATTTTTTAACCTTTTTATTGTTTCTGCGCTTTCATAACCGCTAGTATTATACACAACAGGAATATTTGGTTTGTAAATATTTAGCGCTTCAATAATCTCATTTGCGTAATGCGTTGGAGTTACTAAATTTATGTTATGTACTCCGCTTTGCTCTAACTGCTTAAACAAGTCGGCTAATTTTTGTACAGAAATTGTTTTTCCTATTCCCTCGTGCGACACCTCAGCATTTTGACAATAAATACACTTTAAATTACAATGCGAAAAAAATATTGCACCACTTCCCTTAACTCCACTTATAGTTGGTTCTTCCCAAAAATGTTTCATCGCTTTTGCTATTTTTAAGCTATTTGCTCCGCAAAAACTAGGTTGATTTGTCCTATCAATATTGCATTCTCTCGGGCATATAGTACATAAATTTGAATTCATAAATGTTTTAATTCCTTTTATTTTCAACAATATTATATCATAAGTTTTTTATTTATATATTGTTTGAATAACAAAAAAAATATTGTTATATTAAAAAAGCTTTAACAACTATTGTTTTAATTATAAATAAAAAACGGCTATATATTTAGCCGTTTTTATTATTTTTCTTGTACTTTTTCTTTAGAATCAATTATTTGTCTAATTAACTTGCTTTTTTTTGAATTACTAATAGATGTATTGCTTAATTCTTGCTTTAATTTTTCATCAGCTTGTGAGCAACTTGCCTCATCTATAACTTCTTCTAATTGAATTTTACTTTGTTTTTTCTCTTTTATTTTTGAAATTATTATTTTGGTACCATCTATACCCGCTTTAACAACAACGCCTAGCAAAACAACAGCTTCCGTCAAAATACGAGCAATATATCCACATAAGTCTGTGTTTGTTACATTATCTAAAGTTAAATGTATTAGAAGTATTGTTGGTATCATACTAATTGTAATTAATAATTTCTTTACTTTTTTTGACATTATGCTTGTTTCCTAAGTTTTTATTATAATAATACAGTATATAAACTAAATAGTCAATATTGATTTTAATTTTTTTATGTTAAGTGTAATTGTTTATTAAATAATATTTTTAATTAGCCATTTTTAAATTATTTTTTTATCGTTTATATTAGCTTTAAAAGCATAAAGTTTTGCTGGTTTTTTGCCCGCTAATTCCTCTTGCTTTTTAAGGTCTTTTAATAAATCTAAACCAAGTACTTTTTTGCTAAAATTACGCCTATCGTAAGTCGTGTTTAAAACAGCCTCATAAACGCACTGCAACATAGGAATTGTAAATTCGTTGGGGAGCAATGCTCTTACCATATCATTTTTATAAATTTGCTCTTTTAAATAATTTACAGCATCAATAAAAATTTTTGAATGATCAAAGGCTAATGTTGGTACATCTATAATATCAAACCAATTAGCATCATATGTATTTCTCGTCTGTTTTATAATATTTACTTTTTCACAATTTATCACACAAATATTAGCTATGCCTAACATTCTCATATCTGGAGAACGGTCTAAATTTGAATAAACTTCAAATTTTTTGGTTTTAATATTTTGTAAACCTGTTTTTTCATAAATTTCTCTACTCGTGCCATCCTCAAAAGTTTCATTGTTATAAATAGCACCACTAACTAGAGCCCACATATCTTTAAAGGGCTCGTTACTTCTTTTTATTAACAATACTTTTAATTTGGCATCTTCAATAGTAAAAATTGCATTAACAGTATGTATGCCTTGATTTTTATATAAAGGATTAGTGCATTCCATAAAACTGGCTCCTATTTCTTTGCTAGTTTAGTGTATTTTATACATATTGTCAAGTTGATAAAATAAACAATAACTTTTGAATTTGAAATAACTTATATTTATTTAAAAGACAAACTGTTGCGTATTTTCAAAATAAATGCTACAATTAATTCTAAATTTAACGGATATTAAGGAGAGTTTTTATGCATTGGGCAACAGAAGTCGCTGAAAAAATTATAAAAGAAAGAGGCGAAAAAGAATTTTATACCGTTGCTAGCGGAATAAGCCCATCGGGCAATGTTCACATCGGTAATTTTAGAGAATTTGTTACAAGTTATTTTGTAGCAGAAGAGTTAAAACGCTTAGGCAAAAAAGTTAGGTTTATTTTTAGTTGGGACGATTTTGACAGATTAAGGAAAGTGCCACTAAACATTAACCAAGACTTAGTAAAATATATTGGCAGAGCCTACACTGATACTCCTAGTCCTATTGCTGATGAGATGATATCTTACGGCAGGCATTTTCAAAACAAATTTGAAAAAGAATTAAGGGATATGCAGGTTAGTTGTGAGTTTGTTTATCAAACAGTTGAGTACAAAAGTGGCAGATATAACAAAGATATGATAGAAGCAATTGAAAAACGCCTTGATATTTTTGATATTTTAGCTAGTTTTAAAACACAAACTTTTACAGAAAGTGAGCGCAACGCTTATTATCCTGTTGGCATTTATTGTCATAAGTGTCAAAAGGATACTACTACTGTTACAAACTATAATAAGGACACAAATGATATAACTTATGTTTGCAAATGCGGGCATAGTCAATCTTTTGATGCAAAAAAAGCAAGCAATATGAAACTGGACTGGAAAATTGATTGGCCTATGAGATGGCGCGCTGAACAAGTAGACTTTGAGCCGGGTGGAAGAGACCACGCGAGTGAAACAGGCAGTTATAGTGTTAGCAAAGTTATTTCTCAAAGGATTTTTAACTACACTCCTCCAATTTTTTTAGGTTATGATTTTATCGGCATTAAAGGTAGTAATAAAAAAATTAGCAGTTCTCTTGGCAACACATTAGTATTGAGCGACTTACTAAAAATTTATGATAGACATATTATAAAATGGTTTTATGCAAAATATAGACCAAATGCTGCGTTTGAAATTTCACTTGATAACGATGTTATTCGCTATTATAGCGAGTTTGATCGCTCGGTTAAAGCTTATTGTGAGGGAAAGTTTGAAGGCACAACTAATGCCGACAATATAAGGCTAACGGGCGTTACAGAAAAATATTTAGACACTACTCCATTTAACTATATAGCAACTTTTATGCCAATGGTTAATTATAATGATGAGTTACTAGAAGAATTAATGCAAAAAGAAAATATTGATGTTCACACTGCTAATTTTGCCGACAGAAAAGAAAAAGCTTTGTATTGGTTAGAAAATTATGCAGATGATTATAAAATTAACATACTAAATGAATTTAACCAAGATTATTATCATTCATTGAGTGAATTAAGCAAGGAACATATTAAACAAGTTATAAAATTGTTAAAAGGTAATTGGACAAGTTCAACAGATTTGCAAAATGCGCTTTATGCTATTGCAGTCAACAGTCAAGATGACAATAAAATTAAAAAGAATAAACAAAAAGAGTTCTTTAAACATTTATATAATTTGATTACAGGTAGCAATGAGGGCCCAAAATTAGGATTATTCTTACTAGCACTTGATAAAAATAGAGTAATTGACTTACTTTCTTCAAAATAATAGCTTAAACCAGTCATTATTTGACTGGTTTTTATTTGCTAAGCGACTAAAATTGTATTATTAATAAGCAATATAAAAGAAAAAACGCAATAAAAAACTAGGCATTAATACTTTAATGCCTAGTTTTTTATATAAAATTAATATTTTTCAAGTTCCAAGTCTTCAAAACTTTTTTGCTCATCAAAATTATTTTGTACTACAAATCCATTGTTAATAACTTTATCTTTTACAAATTGCCCGCTCAAATACGTACCTAATCCCAACATCTCCGGTGTTGCCAAATCTTTATAATCATCATTTGAGATTTTCATAATGAGCCTCCTAAAATATTAGTCTATTAAATTATACTTAATAAATTTAAAAAAGTCAAAGAACTATTTGACCTCTTTAATAGAATTTATAATATTTATTAATTTCCTTGTTGTACCATTTAGTAGTAAATTTTTTGCGTTAATAACTGTTTCAAGCGATATAGTCGCCGAAAAACAATAAAATATATCTTTTCTTATAAAATAAATTTGTATTATTTTATGTTCTGGCAAATCAAAAGTAGCATAAAATTTTTGATTTTTTTCTTTAACTATTAAATTTTTTGCGTTAAATTTTGAAAAATTTTGTAAGTTTAAATCAACATATTCTTTTGTATTAAAATCTTTTTCAACTTTAATACAAGACGCGCTAATATTTTATTTTGGCGTGACAAAATTAAACAAAAATATTTTTTTAAACTCTTTGTCTTCTATAAATTTATTTAGTGTTACATAGCCATTACAGTTAAATTTAACCGATATGTTAAATTTTTCTATTATATAAGCCATTTTATTTTATCTCCATATATCTTTGACATATTCTTTTAATTAAAAGTCAAAAAATGAGCCAATGTAATATTTTTTAGCTCAAATTATAATGTTTATTGCATATAAAATTTAATTAATTAAATAAATTTTACCATAAAAATTTATAAAATGCAATATTTTGCAAATAAATCTTATATTAAATAACCTTTTGCTGTTTTTAACAAGAATTATTTGGTTGCTTAACAATAAAAAACGAGTTAGTAAAACTCGTTTTTTTGTTTAAATTTTATTATTAATTATTTATTTTTTAAGTGTTTCTGAAACACTTGCAAACAAACCGGCTATATCTTGAATATTGCTTGGAACAATAATTTTAGTCGCTTGACCATCTGCTAATTTAATCAATGCCTCATAGCCTTGCAAGGTTACATACGCTGCATCTGGTTTGGCATCAACAATTTTTTTAATTGCCATCGCTTGACCTTCTGCTTCTGTTATAAGTTTAATTTTAATAGCTTCTGCTCTTAGCACAGCCGCCTCTTTTTCACCTTCGGCAACCAAAATATTGCTGCGTTTTTCGCCTTCTGCACGAATTATAGATTCCCTTCTCTCACGCTCTGCACGCATCTGTTTTTCCATCGCATTTTGAATATCTGCCGGTGGTAAAATATTTTTTAATTCTACCCTATTAACTTTAATGCCCCAAGGGTCAGTCGCTTCATCTAGGATTATACGCATTTTTGTATTTACCATATCTCTGCTTGTTAGCGTTTCGTCTAACTCTAAGTCGCCTACAATATTACGAAGAGTAGTCGCTGTTAAATTTTCTATTGCGTTAATTGGTCTATCAACGCCGTAGCTAAATAGTTTAGGGTCAGTTATTTGAAAATAAACAACTGTATCTATTTGCATAGTTACATTATCTTTTGTAATAACTGGTTGTGGTTGAAAATCTGCAACTTTTTCTTTTAAACTAATCGGTGCATTTGCTCTATCAAAAAATGGTATGATTAAATGCAACCCCGTTTGAAGAGTTTTGTTATATTTACCCAATCTTTCTACTACCACGGCTGTTGATTGGCGAACTAACCTTACCGAATTTACTAAAATTATAAGTACTATTGATGCTATCGTTATAAGTACTATTGAAAATGTGCTCATATTTATTTACCTTCCTTTTTTACTATTAATTTATTACCTTTTATTTCCTCAACTGTTACCCAAGTACCCGCTTTAATTGGCTCGGCATTAGCACTAACAGCATTCCATATGATGCCGTTATATTTAACCGTGCCTTTTTCATGCTCTGTGATTTCAGTTAAAAGTTCTAATTTTTCTTTTTTTATTAAATCTAGGTTTGTTGTGCCTTCTGAATTTAAAAATTTGTTTTGAGCCCAGCGCCTCAAGGTTACTAGTAACGCAAATGACAAAATTACAAAAACAATCATTTGTAATTCAAAACCAATAAGTAATGCTGCCATAATTAATGAAACTAACCCACCGATTGCAAACCAAATTGATGTTATTGCCATAGTTGTAAACTCTATTATTAAGCTAACAACAATTACAGCTACCCAAATCCAAATATCGTATCCTGCCATAGTTTTTTCTCCTTTTTTTATTATATCTTTTAATTATATAATATATATGTTAAATTAGCAAACAAACTTGAATTTAAAACATAAAAAAACAGCTTTTATCGCTGTTTTTTATCATATTTATTTATTAAGTTCTACTCTAAACTCATCATTAATTATAATTTCAACATTTTCCGCCGCCGTGCAGGCAATAATGTCTAGTTTTGATAGTTCAAACTTTTTAGCGTCGCCTTTACTAGCAAAAATTTTAATTGAGGCGAGCGGTTCCCTCATAGAAACACCTAACTGTGCTTTTAATTTACGAACTTCAACGACAACTTCTTTTACCTTTTCGCCAAATTCAATGTCAACACCGCTAAAATTATCTTCTTTGATTTGAAATAATGCAATTGATTTTAAATTTTTAAAGGTTTTAAAATATTGTTGATAAATATACTCTGTTATGTGAGGTACAAAAATATTATATAGTGCCAACATCTCATAAAGCACATTAAAAATTGCAAATTGCCCTGATAATTGCTCTTTTTTGCCATGCTTTTCTGGCTGATACAAGCGCTCTTTTACAATCTCTAAATAGTTATCGCAATAATCATCCCAAAAAAACTTATCTAGCGTTTGTCTTGCTAGTCCTATTTCGTACTCATTCAAATATTTAACAGCTTCAGCTTTTGCCTTTTGCCATTTGCTTATTAACCATGCATCTATTGGAAGTAAACTTTCTGGTGCGTCTTCGCCGTTATAATCATTTAATTGCATTAAACTAAACTTGCTTGCGTTCCAAAGTTTTGTAATAAATCTAACACCAACCACTAGTTCGCTTTCTGCAAATATCATATCGCTACCAAGTTTTGTGCTCGTTGCCCATTGCCTAATAGCATCGGCAGAATATTCCTCAATTAAGTCTTCTGGTGACTTTAATTTATGTTTTGATTTGCTTATTTTTTCCTTTTTATCAAACATAACCCAGCCGTTAATCATAAGGTTTTTCCAAGGCACTTGCTTAGTATGATAATAACTTTTAACTAGGGTATAAAATGCCCAAGTTCTAATAATTTCTCTCGCTTGAGTTCTAGTGCTCATTGGAATTAAATTATTTTTTTCGTACGCTTCGCCCCAACTAGCATTGATTAATTGACTAACCGAACTAGTTGCCCAAGTATCCATAACATCTTTTTCGGCTATAAACTTATCGTGACCACATTTTGGACAAACTCCCTCAGGGTTAGTCTGTAACGGATTTACTGGCAACTGATTTTCGCTTGCATAAATAGGCTCTGAGCACTTTTCACAATACCAAACAGGAAAAGGTATGCCAAAATATCTTTGCCTTGAAATTAACCAATCCCGATTCAAGTTTTCTATCCAAATTTCTAATCGTTTTTTCATATTTTCTGGTCGCCAATTAACTTGGTCGGCAAGGTCAAGTATCTCTTTTTTAATGTCCATTATTTTTATGAACCATTGTTTGCTCGGCATAAGTTCAACCGGAGTGTTACAACGGTCGTGAGTAGCCACCATATGAGAAATTGACTTAGTTTCTACAAATAAATCAGCTTCTTTAAGTTTTTCTATAATTACTTTTCTTCCTGCTATTATTTTTAGTCCGCTAATAAAAGCAATATCTTCATTAATTTTTCCATCTTCTGTTATAACGCTAACATAGGGCAAATTATATTTATTGCACCACTCAACATCTGTCTCATCGCCGTAAGTACAGCACATAACCGCACCTGTACCC
>JAQVOQ010000044.1 GCA_028702545.1 Clostridia bacterium | reverse complement strand
TTTTAGAGGGCGTAGAACAACTTGTAGGGCGCGTTTATGCTGAGGGTTATTCTGATATGTTCGTTTGCCTAGAAACTATGGGAAAAAGTCAGCAAATAGGCACAGTTGAGGAAGTCGTAGAACTTTGTAAAATAGATAAAATTTTATTACCAACTATTGATTTTGGACATGTGAACGCAGTAACTCAAGGTAGTTTAAAAACTGAAGCTGATTTTAGGCGTATATTAGACCTTATAAGAAGCGAATTAGGCGAGTTTAAGGCACATAATTTTCATATTCATTTTTCTAAAATTGAGTATACCGAAAAAGGCGAAAAAGTACATTTAACACTAGCCGATACGATTTATGGACCAGAGTTTGAACCACTTGCAAAAGTGCTTAAAGAGTATGGACTAACTCCAACCATTATTAGCGAAAGTAAAAATATTATGGCACAAGACGCCGTAAAGCTAAAAAACATTTATAAAAACATTTAAAAAATTAGTTTGTAATATTTTGTAATAATTAATTAAAACAGGGCTTTAAGCACTGTTTTTTTTGTGGGCTATCGTTATATTAATTAAACACAATTAATATTATATTTTAACTAACGCTAAGGAGTAATAAATTGTTAAAAGAGTTTTTGCCAAAACAGCTTTTTGAATTGATAAGCCGTGAAGATATAAAAAATATTTATGAAATTAGGCTTAGAGTTGGTAGTAATATTTTAGTAAATTATTTAAATGAGTTAAAGTTCGTTAGTGTAAATGGCTTAAAAGATGATGAAAAAGGTGCAATCCTATGCACAAAAGAGATGATAGATACAATTATTTTTAAGGCAACAAATCAATCGCTATATTCTTACTCGGAACAAATAAAACAAGGCTTTATAACGCTTAGAGGTGGTTTGAGAATAGGCATAACGGGTGAAGCAGTTGTAGATAAAGAAACAGTTAAAATAATAAAGAACTTTTCATCTCTAAACATAAGAATACCTCATGAGGTTATAGGTTGTAGCACAAAAGCTTTTGATTATTTAAAAAACGATAACAACCTATTTAACACACTTATAATAAGCCCTCCCGGCGTTGGCAAAACAACTTTTTTAAGAGATGTTGCTTTACAGGTTTACAAAAAATTGCCACATTTAAACGCTTTGATTTTGGACGAGCGTTATGAAATTGCATCTTGTGTTAATTCAAAACCGCAGTTGCAGGTTGGACAAGCCGATGTGTTATCCGGGACAAGTAAGCAGTTTGGTTTTGAGGTTGGAATTAGAAGTATGAGCCCACAAATAATTTTTACCGATGAGATAGCAACAAAGGCTGATGTTAAAGCCATTATGTATGCAAAAGGATGCGGAGTACAAGTAATTGCAACGGCACACGCCTATTCGGTACGGGACTTAAAAAACAAAAGTTATTTTAAGTATTTGCTAAAACAAAAGGTGTTTGATAGGTTTGTAGTTTTGTCAAATAGACTTGGCGTTGGAACGCTAGAAGGTGTGTTTGATAATAAGTTTAATAATTTAATTTAAGGCGGAATATATGGAAATTTTTTTAAGGATTATTATTTTAGTTGGTTGCAGTTATTTAGGCTATGGCTTTGGCAACTACTTTTCTAAACGCCACAAATTTATTTTAGATTTAATAACTTTTACAAACCATTTAAAAGTAGAAATTGGTTTTTCTAAAAACCATTTAGGACAAATAATAACCAACCATACTGAAGAGTGTGGGAATGGTTTTAAAAGTGTTTTAAAGGGCTATTTAAAGGCTTTAAATAGCGTTGATTACATAACAGTTGAGCGTTTGAATGAGCAAATTAATACTATTTATTTGAGCGAGCAAGAAAAAAATCAAATGTTAAACTTCTTTAACTTTTTAGGCAAAAGTGACTCATATAATCAACTAGAAATTATTGAAAAGTCTTTGAATATTTTTAACAATATTTTAAAAACCTCAATGGAAGAAAAAAGAAAATATGGTGGGATGAGCAAAAAGCTTGGAACATTAATAGGAGCTTTTATTGTAATAATTACACTGTGATATTGCACTTTTTAGTGTAAAAAGGTAGGAAAATTTATGGGTGTTGAAATTATTTTTAAAATTGCTGCAATTGGAATTTTAGTTTCGGTTGTCAATCAAGTGCTAAAGCATTCGGGTAAAGACGAGCTTGCAACGCTGACAACTCTTGCAGGGTTAGTAATAGTGTTACTTATGGTAATTGACTTAATAAGTCAACTTTTTAACACGGTAAAAAATTTATTTTTCCTTTACTAAAAGTTAAAGCGGAGGCGTACGGATGGAGCTAATCAAAATTATTGGCGTTGGTTTAATTACTTCTATTGCCATTTTGGTAGTAAAACAAATAAAACCCGAAATAGCAGTAGTAATTAGTATTACTGGGTCTTTGGTTATGCTACTTATGCTAGTTGAAATGCTCGCTTCGGTTACACAAGTTTTTGATATTTTGGTAAACAAAACAGGCCTAGATAAAGAGCTTTTTACAAGCATTTTAAAAATAATAGGAATAGGTTACATAACAGAATTTGCTTCTAACATCTGTATAGATAGCGGAAATACAACGATATCGGATAAAATTTTGCTAGCTGGCAAAATTGTTATTTTAATTATGGCGCTTCCTATAATCACAGCATTAGTAGACATTATAGTGAGTATAATGCCATGAGAAAAAAAATTAAAAAGAAAATATTTATAAGCATACTTTTAATTATATTTGCATTAATTAGCACGACATCATATTTTGCACTAGCCGAAAGTGGCAATACGACTGAACTAGAAACGAGTTTAGAAAATACAATATTTGAGCAAATAAGCAGTTTAGATTTTTCTAATCTAGATAATATTGTAGAAAACTTACAAGAATATACGCCATTTACCTCTGGTAGTTTTAAAGAAAAAGTGCAAGAGATTATAAGCGGAGAATTTAGCATTGGCTATAGTTCGGTTTTTAGCGCAATTATCAATTTGCTACTCAAAAGTTTGCTTAACTTTATACCACTTTTTGCTGTGATTATAGGCATAGGGGTGTTGAGCAGTTTTATATCTACTCTAACGCCAAACTCAAAAAATAAGGCTATTGCCGACATAGTGCACTTTGTTTGCTACTCGGTAATAATTATTATAGTTTTTAGCGCAGTTGTTCAGCTTATTAAGGTTACAGGACAAACTTTAAACAGCCTAAAAGTGCAGATTGACTTAATTTTTCCTATTTTACTAACAATTATGACGGCACTTGGTAGTGTTGCAGCAGCTAGCGTTTATCAGCCTGCTGTCGCTATTTTCTCGGGTGGAATCGTGCAACTTTTCTCAAGTGTTATTATGCCTTTATTCATTTTTACTCTAGTTTTTAGTGTTGTTGGCAACATTTCCAGCAATCTTCAATTAAAAAAGTTTAATGAATTTTTTAACAGTTCATTTAAGTGGATAGTGGGAACGACTTTTACAATCTTTATGGGATTTATGTCCATTCAAGGCATAACCGCAGGTAGTTACGACAAGGTTTCTATTCGTACAGCAAAGTTTGCAATGAAAAGTTATATTCCTATTTTAGGAGGCTATTTATCAGACGGGTTTAATGTAATTTTGGCAAGCGGAGTTTTGGTTAAAAATTCGGTGGGATTAGCTGGATTAATTTTAATGTTTGCAACAATTTTAATGCCCATTATTCAAATGCTCGTTTTAAAACTTGGGCTTAATCTTACCGCTGCTATTTTAGAGCCAATTGTTGATAAGCGAATTAGCAATTTTATTATGGGAGTGTCTAAAACACTCGTTATGCTACTTTGCACAATTCTTGCTGTTGCATTTATGTATTTTATTATGGTAGGACTAATTATTTCTACTGCGAATTTAGTTTAAGGAGGGAGTATGGATGCTTTTTCAAGTTATATACTGAGTATTGTTGGCGTAATACTGCTGGGCGTTTTAATAAACCTTATTTTACCTGAGGGGTCAATGAGTAAATATATTCAAAACATATTTGCCCTAATTGTAGTTTTTGTTATAGTTTCGCCTGTTTCTACACTCGTTAATTATAATTTTGATGTCGGTTCAATTATAGAAACCTCACAAGTAGAAATTGACCAAAATTTTGTTTATCTAGTAAATTCGCAAACGGTAAATCAACTAGAATTTTCAATAGAAAACAGTTTAGAACAAGAGGGCTATTTGGGGGTTTCTGTCACAATTTCGGCTAATATAACAACTAGTCCATTAAAAGTGGAAAAAGTCACTTTGGATTTATTAAATTTAGTAATTAACCGAGAAGTACAGCATATAAATAAGTATAGCAAAATGAAAGAAGTCGTTTTGGAAGAAGTAAATATTGAGGAGGGAAAAATAGTGTTTTATGAGTGAGTTGAAAATTAATAAGCCTAAAAAAAAAGGACAAGTCCTCTTAGATTTTGGTTTTTTAAAAAAGATAAAAAGCGTTAAAAACATAGAATTTGTTATAGCTTGCGTACTTGGCGCTTTAATATTGCTAATTTATTTTACAAATTTTACTTCTAGTAAAACGACTAATACTAATACAAACCTTAACGGAGAATACACAACGAGCATTACTTACGCGGCATTTTTAGAAGAAAAACTTAGCCAAACGCTTTCGTTTATATCGGGTGCAGGCAAAGTTGCCGTTATGATAACTCTTGATAGTGGACCAGAACTAGTAATTGCGACTAGTACAGATCAAAAAACTAATACTAGTCAAAATGGCGACAATAAAACCGAGAGCATAACAGTTGTTGAAAATCCCGTGATAATAACTCAAAATGGAACTTCTAGGCCTCTAATATTAATGGAAATTTTGCCAAAGGTAAAAGGAGTAATAGTTGTAGCAGAAGGCGCTAGTAATATGAAGGTTAAACTTGATTTGTTAAACGCTATCCAAGCTTTACTAGATATTTCTAGCAACAATATTCAAATATTTGTTAGTAATTAAAAAAAAGTTTATAAGGAGAATTATTATGTTAACGAAAAAGAAAAAAATTATAGTGTTAGGAACTATGCTTGTGCTACTTGTTATTACGGGTTACTTAAATGTTGTTTTAAATAACAAAGTAATAAATACGGGTGGCAATGTTAATACAGGTAACTTTTTTAGCACTTACCGATTGGACAGGCAGGATACAAGAAATCAAGAGATAAGCTATTATGATGCCATTATAGCAAGCGAAAGTAGCAGTGCAGAGGCAAAAACTTTATCGGAAACTAAAAAGATGCAACTTATTGCTGCAATGGAGCTAGAACTAGTTACCGAAGGGTTAATTAAGGCAAAAGGTTTTGAAGATGTTATTGTTACAAACACTACTTCAAGCGTCAATGTTATAGTGAAATCAGGCACATTAGAGGCAACTCAGGTAGCACAAATTGTTGAAGTTGTGCAAGAACAAACAGGTGCAATTATTGATAATATTAAAATTATTCCTGTGGAATAAACTTGCGAAAACAATAAATGCTATGTTATAATGTTGTTAGTTTTATGACTAGGAGCTTTTAATGAAATATAGTGGAAGCAGTGTTAAAAATCTAACAAATAAGGGAAAAGTTTTTTGCAACAAAAATATTTTACTTTCAATCATAAACCTTGCCGCAAAGGAAATTAGCGGAGTGTCTAGATTGAATGAAAGTTTTGCAAGTGTAGTCTCTAAACTTTTTTCAAACAATTTTTATGAAGGTGTACAAATAGCTTACACAAAAGAGGGCATTATAATAAATGTTTACCTAAATGTTTATTATGGTGTTAAGGTTTCTGATGTTGTTTATAAAGTGCAAGAAAGCATTAAAAACGGCATATCTTCCATGATAGATATTAAAATCAACTCTATTAATGTGCATGTTATGGGAGTAGATTTTAAAAAAGAAGATTAAAATAAAAGGAAAATTAACCCCTCAGTTTTTTAGAGGGGTTTATTATGGAAAAAGAATATGAGTAGAACATTCGCAAGAGAAACAACTTTTAAATTAGTATTTGAATATGCGTTTTTAAAACAAATTAACCCTCTAACCTTAGAGGATTTTTTGCTACTAGAAAAGATTACCGAAGACGATAAAGTTTATATTAAACAAACTTATAGTAAAATTGCTAGTAATTACGACGAAATTCTAGCATTAATAGAAAAAAATCTTAAAAATTATACATTAGGTAGAATTTATAAAACTGATTTAGCTATTTTGATTTTAGCAACTTATGAAATTAAGTTTGCTAAGGATACTGTGCCGTCTATTGTAATTAATGAGGCTGTAGAGTTAAGCAAAAAGTATTCTACGGACAAAAGCTTTAGTTTTGTAAATGGTGTTTTAGCCTCTATTGTAAAAGAAGAGGACGCGGATGGAAAGTAACATATTATCGGTTAGTCAACTTAATAATTATTTAAAAAGCATTATTGATGCTGAAATTATGTTAAAAAATATTGCCGTTGTGGGCGAAGTTTCTGGCTATAATGTCGTGCGTGGCATCGCTTATTTTATGTTAAAAGATTCGGATAGCCTGTTGAATTGTGTTTTGTTTGGTGCTGATAATTTTGAAGTGCCAAAAATAGGTGATAAAGTTGTTGTAACAGGAAGCCCGAGCTATTATGCTAAGGGCGGAAAATTAAGTTTTAACGCCACAAAAATAGAAAGCTACGGACTAGGTGAATTATATAAAAAGTTTTTACAGTTAAAAGAAATGCTTGAAAAAGAGGGTTTATTTGACGAACATTTTAAAAAATCTTTGCCAAAAATGCCTAAAAGAATCGGAGTTGTAACCTCTAAAACAGGAGCTGTTATTGAAGATATTATAAATGTTGTTGCAAGAAGAAATAACGCAGTAGACATAGTGCTATATCCCGTTAAAGTGCAAGGCGACAGGGCAGAATATGAAATTGCTGCTGGTATTGAGTTTTTTAATAGCTATAATGTTGATGTTATAATAGTGGCAAGAGGCGGAGGAAGCGCTGAGGACTTGCAACCATTTAATACAGAGGTTGTAGCCCGTGCTACATTTGCTAGTAAAAAGCCTGTTGTTAGTGCAGTCGGGCATGAAACAGACTTTACTATTATAGATTTTGTGGCTGACCTTAGAGCACCAACGCCATCAGCTGCAGCTGAACTCGTTGTTGCCGATTATGTTAGTGAGGCGGATAAATTAAAGGCTTTAACTAACCGATTAATACTTAGTCAAACGCAAAAAGTAAATTTGCTTGATGGACTAATTAAAAATTATGTAAATAACTTAAATAATGCAGTTAATAATTTGGTTATTAAAGAGCAAAGTAGGCTGGAACTACTTACAAGTGGATTAAGTAAACTTAATCCTGCTAACATTTTAATAAAGGGTTATGCCAAGTTAGAATCAGAAAATAAGCCTATAAATAGCATAAAAGACTTAAAAGTAGGCAAAGAGTTTACAGCGAGAATGAAAGATGGTAAAATTAAAGCCATAGTAACAGCTGTTGAGGAGAACATTTAATATGTCTTTTGAATTAAAAGTAAAAGAATTAGAGCAAATAGTAAAAAAATTAGAATCTCCCGATATGGGTATTGATGAAGGCGTCAAACTTTTTGATGCGGGCGTTAAAATAGCTAAGGAATGCTATGAACAGTTGAATGCAACCAAAGGTCAAATTAACATAATTAAACAAGAGTTAAATGAAATTGTAGAAAAACCTTTTAAAGATTAAATTTTGGAGATAACTTATGAGAGCAAGTAAAACTTTTTTTCAAACCTATAAAGAAACACCAACAGAGGCGGAAATTAAAAGCCACCAATTAATGTTGAAAGCTGGCTTAATAAAACAGCAAGCTAGCGGTATTTATGCATATATGCCATTAGGCTTTAAAGTGCTAAAAAAAATTGAGCAAGTAATAAGAGAAGAGATGAACAACGCAGGGGCGCAAGAGCTTTTAATGCCGGGACTAGTTGCACAAGAAGTTTATTTGGGTAGATTAGAAAAATTTGGCGACGATATGTTTAAATTAAAAGACAGAAAAGGCAACGATTATTGCTTAACTCCAACGCACGAGGAACTGTTTACACTAACTGTTAAAGATGTTGTAAAATCGTACAAACAATTGCCATTTACTCTTTATCAATTTCAAACTAAATACAGGGATGAAAGAAGACCTCGTTTTGGTTTGCAACGCAGTAGGGAATTTATTATGAAGGACGCTTACAGTTTTGATATTGATGAAAGTGGACTTGAAGATAGTTATATTGCTATGTATAACGCTTATGTAAGAGCATTTAGAAGGCTAGGACTTGACTTTGTGTCAGTGTCGGCCGATAGCGGTTCAATGGGCGGAGCAGGCTCTGAGGAGTTTATGGTAAAGAGCGAAGTGGGCGAAGATAATATCGTTTTTTGTGAGCATTGTGGATACTCTGCTAATGAAGAAAAAGCTATGACTATGATAGAAGTGGTAAAGCCAGAAAAGTTAAAAGAATTGGAAAAAGTATCTACGCCTAATGTTAAAACAATTGAAGAAGTTAGCAAATTTTTAGGAATAGATAGCAAAAAACTTGTTAAAACGCTTATTTATATTGCCGATAAAAAACCAGTTGCCGTTTTAATTAGAGGCGATCATGAAGTACAAGATGTTAAACTAATTAACGCATTAAATGCTGTTGAAGTTCGCCTTGCTAGTAGTGAAGAAGTAGAGCAATATGTTAATTGTGGTACAGGCTT
>JAQVOQ010000043.1 GCA_028702545.1 Clostridia bacterium | reverse complement strand
AGGTTTTAGTTTTCAGTTTATGAAAGATGAAAAGTTGGTTGCTAGCGTAGGTAAAAAATTTTTAAGCGTGGGCGACAAGTATTCTCTTGATATTAAAGATGAAGAAAATAAAGATGTTTATCTTGCTGTTGCCATTGTTATAGACGATATAGTACATAAAAGCAGAAGAACAAGATTAATTCAATAGATGGTATTTTATGAAAATATTTAAAGCAGTTATTTTAACTGCTTTTTTAATACAAATTTTTTAAACTAAATAAGTTTACTTTTTTTCTTTGTTAGCGTATAATTAAGTTATAAATTCTGTGAATAGGTGTGGCGACCTATGAGAAGATGCTAAAATGGCATTCGCTTTTGAAATTTGTGCGTAAACAATAAATAAAGGTGGGAGCTTCGGCTCTAACTAGGGTGGAACCGCGGTAAACTTTTAGTAAGCCGTCCCTTGCAGTTTTAAAGATAAAACATCTTTATTGACTGCATTTTTTGTTATTAGGAGTTGAAATGAGTTTTTATGTTGCCTCTCAAATAGTTGGCTATATCGCACTATCAATTAGTTTATATGCCTTTTGGCAACACTCAAGAAAAAAACTACTAAAGTTTCATATGTTTGCTAGTTTTTTATATGGTGTTCATTATAATCTAATGGGTGCATTTACAGGAGGTGTATCATCTTTTGTAGGTATTTTAAGGGCATATATATTTTCTTTAAAAGAAAATAATAAAAAATACCAATCAATTTTTATATTAGTCGGGTTTTGGTTAGTTTATCTCATTATTTTAATACTTACTTATCAGAGCTGGTTTGATGTTTTGGCAATTGCATCAACCTTAATATTTACCTTTTCGCTTTGGGTTAGTAATGTTAGTAATATGAAACTTTTAGCTATTTTAGGCTCTATAATATGGTTGGCTTATACAATACTTATCAAATCTTACCCTGGAATGATGATAGAAATTTTATTTGCGACTTCTACAGCAATTTCATATATAAAAACCAAAAAATAAAAAAATTTTACTAAAAAAACAACAAATTTAATAGAATAACTTGGAGGTTATTATGAGCAAAGTAACGATGGACAAATTAGTAGCATTATGTAAGAGCAGGGGCTATATTTTTGCAGGGAGCGAAATTTATGGAGGTCTTGCAAATGCATGGGATTATGGGTTTTTAGGTGTTGAATTAAAAAACAATATTAAAAAAGCCTGGCTTAAAAAGTTTGTGCAAGAGAGCAAATATAATGTAGGGCTAGACAGCGCTATTTTAATGAATCCAAAAACTTGGGAGGCGAGTGGTCACATTGGTGGCTTTAGCGACCCATTGATGGACTGCAAAACCTGCAAAACTAGACATAGAGCCGACTCATTAATTGAAAATTATTTGAGCAAGAAAAACAAAGAGGCAAAAATTGAGGGTTTAGGCAATGTTGAGTTAAAAGCTTTAATTGAAGAATACAACATTGCTTGCCCAAATTGCGGAAAAAGAGAATTCACTGACATTAGAAGTTTTAATTTAATGTTTAAAACTTTTATGGGAGTAAACGAAGACACTGCAAGCACAGTTTATTTAAGACCAGAAACGGCACAAGGCATTTTTGTAAACTTTAAAAATGTGTTGAGGGCTAGCAGGCGCCGTTTGCCTTTTGGTATAGCACAAATAGGAAAAAGCTTTAGAAACGAAATAACCCCGGGCAACTTTATTTTTAGAACGCGTGAGTTTGAGCAAATGGAGTTAGAATTTTTTTGTAAACCAGGTGAAGATTTAGAGTGGTTTGATTACTGGAAAAACTACAGCTTTAACTTTTTGCTTAACTTAGGCTTAAAGCACGAAAACCTTAAAATGCGCGACCACGAAAAAGAAGAGCTTAGCCATTATTCAAACGCCACTACCGACATTGAGTTTAAGTTTCCATTTGGTTGGGGGGAGCTTTGGGGAATAGCCGACAGAACGGATTTTGACCTAAAAAGGCATAGCGAGGTTAGTGGTGTAATGCTAGACTATTTAGACCCAGTAACTAACGAAAAATATATTCCATATTGCATAGAGCCTAGTTTAGGTGCCGATAGAGTTTTGTTAGCATTTTTAAGCAATGCCTACGTTGAGGAAGAACTAAAAGAAGGCGACTCAAGAATCGTATTAAAATTGCACCCAGCACTAGCGCCTTATAAGGTGGCGGTTTTACCATTAATTAAGAAGTTGCACAACGAAAAGGCGGACGAAGTGTATTCTGAGCTTTCTAAAAGCTTTATGTGCGACTATGACGAAACGGGAAGCATAGGTAAAAGATATAGAAGACAAGACGAAGTCGGTACACCGTTTTGTATAACAGTGGATGACGAAACGCTAAATAATGGAACAGTTACACTAAGAAAAAGAGATAGTATGGAACAAGTCGTATTAAAATTAGAAGATTTGAGGGCATATATAGAAAAAGAATTAATATTTTAATGTTGACACAGTTTTTAGCTGTTATATAAAAAGTAAAAAAGGCTGAAAGATAAATTTTAAAAAATTTAAGACAAATAAAAAAATGAGCAGAAATGCTTATTTTTTTTGTTATAACAAATTTGTTTTATTTTACATAGAGTGGTACAAGGAAAAAGGTACTTTTATGCAAAATATAAAGATAAATGAATTAAATAAATTAATAGGTAATACGCCTTTAATAAAAATAAGATACAGCTATAAAAATAAGATAAAATGTGCCTATTTTAAAGCCGAATGGTATAACTTGACAGGTAGCATTAAAGATAGAATGGCACTCAATATTATAAAAAAAGCATACATAAAAGGCGCATTAAAAGAAGGTCAAACAATCATTGAAACAAGCAGTGGAAATACAGGCATTAGTTTTAGCGCTATAGGTGGGTATTTAGGGCATCCTGTTATTATTTTAATGCCGGAACATATGAGTGAGGAAAGAAAAAAACTCATTTTAAGTTATGGTGCAAAACTGCATTTAGTTAGTAGAGAAGAAGGATTTTTAAAGTGCTTAGAATTAAATAAAGAATTAGCAAAATACGAAAATGCCTTTTTACCGCTTCAATTTGAAAATAAAAGCAATGTTGAAGTGCATTTTAAAACAACTGGCACTGAGATTATTGCTCAGTTAGCAAAAATTAATAAGGCGCCAGATGCTATTATTGCAGGAGTTGGAACAGGCGGTACACTTATGGGAATAGGTAAAAAATTTAAAAAAATAAATAAAAATGTTAAAATTTTTGCCTTAGAGCCTAAAAGTTCACCAACTTTAAGGGTAGGAAAAAAAGTTGGAACACATAAAATACAGGGTATAGGTGACGATTTTATTCCACCTATTATAGATAAAAATATTCTAGAAAGCATTATTGATGTTGACGATGATGATGCTATTGCTATGGCTAAAAAAATAACTAAGGAATTGGGCCTTGGTATAGGAATTAGTAGTGGAGCAAACTTTTTAGGAGCGGTGCTAATTAATGAAATTATGCCTAAAAATAGTGTTGTGGTAAGTGTTTTTTCGGATGATAATAAAAAGTATTTAAGCACTTATACAAATGCACAAATTGATGATAATAAACATTTTATAACGAGTAGGGTCAAATTATTAGATTTTAATGTTATTTTATAGTAAATTGCCTATTGACTTTTTTAATTAAAAATTATATAATTAATTAAATTAAGTTAGAGGTGAATCATATGGCAGCAACAATTGATAGTAAAAATAAAAAAGCTATTTTAGAATATGTTAAAAATCATATAGATGAGAGCGATGTTTTGGTAAATGCTTTTTTGTCTGATGAGGCAAAAAAATATTTAAACGATGCTAAATTTATGGCAAAAGTTGTTAAGATAGATAAAAATGCAATAAAACTAGTTAACCTAGAGGTTGCTAGGGAACTTATAAAAAAAGACGGCGCTTTGTTAAAGCAAGCGAATTATGATGTTAGAGCAGATGAGAAGATTGTATTTTTGGCCGTATCTCAAAATCCACAAGCAATTAAAGATGCAAACTCTAAATTCTTAGCAAATGAAGAAATTGCATTACAATCGGTTAGAGGTAGTTGGAAAATGTTGGCAGTCGTTGATAAAAAGTTTAGAGGAAGATATGATTTTGCTGCAGAAGCTTTATCGCAAAGTTTAGATGCAAGCGAATTTATTTCTCCAACACTTATTAAAAATAACAAAGATATTGCAATTAAACTTGCGGATAAAACAGATATTTCCCTAAATAGTTTTAGTAAAGGAATGAAAAAAAATAGAGAAGTAGTTGACAAATATATTGAAAAAGATGCTACTAATATTAGATATGCAGTTGGTAAAATTAGATTTGATGAGCAATTAGCCGAAAAAGCTGTAATTTTAAATAAAGAAGTATATAAATATTTACCAAAAAAAATGCAAGTAAATGCTGAGGTTGCAAAGGCGTTAGTTAAACAAGATGGGTTACTTGCAAGAAAATTAAAAGGCAATGTTGCCAATCTTAATGAAGTAGCTGAAATTGCAGTTGCCGAAAATGGCATGGCATTAAAATATTATAAGAACTCAAGTGTAGTAAAAATAGAATCAATAGTTAGAATAGCCGTTGAAAGCAATGGTGCTGCATTAAAATATGCTAATGTAAAATGGAAATCAGATAGAGATATGGTTATTTTGGCTGTTTCTCAAAATACAAGAAAACAATATGATCCAAAAGCTAAAAAGCCATTATCTAATCATCCTTTACAATATGCTGATAAAAAATTAAGAAAAAATGCTGATGTAATGATGGCAAGCGTTATGAATGAAGGTTTATCTTTAAAATTTGGCAATTATAAAATTACAAAGAACAAAGACATTGTTTTGGAGGCAGTAAAAAACAATGGAGAAGCATTGCAATATGCTTCAAAGTCATTAAAGAAAAATCCAGAAATTGTATCTAAGGCTTTATCTAATAGTACTAATGCAATTAAATATGTTAGCGAAAAATTTTTAAATAATCCTAAAAATGGAGAGGCCTTATTAAAAGCATTAAATGATAATCCGGAACTTTATAATAGTTTTCCAAAAGCTTTGCAAGAAAATCCAAAAGCAATTATGTATGCAATTGAAGTTAATGCTGATGCTATAAAAAACTTACCACTTGCTAATTCGCAAGATGAGGAATATATGCTTCAAATTGCAGCAAGAAATCCAGAGGCATTTAGACAAGGATTATCAATAAAATTATCAGTAGATGAAAAATTTATCAAAAAGTCTGAAAAGTTAATTGAGTCTGTTGAAAGAGAAAAAGAAGCAGCTAAAAAACAAGAGGTTGACGAAGCTAATCCACAAACTAAACAAAAAGAGGAGCTTGAACTAAAATCAACCGCTTCAAAACAAATTAAGTCAAAAGAATCAAAAATAGAAGCACAAACTATAGAAGAACAAAGTGAAGGACAAGAATTAATACCCTATAAATAAAAAGCAATAAAAAAGAGGATTTAATCCTCTTTTTTTGTAATCTTATTTTAATAAAACGGCACTAAACCTCTTTGTAAGTATAAACTTCAAGTTCTTTTACATGCTCTTCGCCCTGAGCTTCAAAGGTTCTTGTGTGTTCGCCCTCAACCATAGAAAGAATTTTAAAGATGTTGCCTTCTTTGTCTTTTAATAAGGTATTATTTTTAAAATTAATCTTGCCTAAAAAAGTAAAAGTTTTTGCTTCCTCATCTTTTTCTAAAAGCACTTTAAATATACCCTTAGCACCAGCGTCGATCAAAGTGTATCTATTAGCACCTCTACTAAATATATGATTAATCTCAGACGCTACTGCCATATTATGTTTGGTTTTATCAATTTTAGCTTTTAATTTATCTCCCATTTTTTTAAAAAAGCTGCCATCAATAACTTTTTTTTCATTTGTTGTCTCAACTACTTCTGCCTCAACCTTAACCGGCTCAATAGGTTCAACAACTTTTTGATTTTCTCCCATCTTGATATCTCCTTTAAATTAATTAATAAAATTATAGCATAGACAAAGAATTAAGGCAAATTTTTTTAAGACATTGACTTGTAGAAGTTAATGTGTTAAAATTGATTAAATTTGTTAAAGGTGGTGTTTGCAATGCTTGTAAAAGAAACAAAAAAGTATTATGTTTTTGAAGGTAATAATAAATATTCAAAACAAAATTATACATTAGAAGATGCCGAAAAGTTAGCAATAACTCTTTTAAAATGTGTAAATTGCATTGATTGTGAAAATTGTATAGAGTGTACTTTTTGCACATCTTGTTATCGTTGTCAGGGTTGCGAACATTCAATATCTTGTCAAAATTGTATTAATTGCAACGCTTGTGAAAATTGTTTTGATTGTTTTGATTGCAAAAACTGCATTTTTTGTGATGAATGTGAAAGTTGTATTGAGTGTTATAATTGTGAATCTTGCACAAAGAGCAACAATCTTAAAGATAAATTAAACAAATACAAACTTGATGGAAATTTGCAAGATACACAAGAATTGTAATTCTTGATTTATTATATATTGTAAAAAACTGTTTATTTTTTAAACGGTTTTTTATTTGACTAATTATTTAATAAAAAATATACTATAAATATAATATAATTAAAAGTGTGCTCTAAAATTACTAAAAGAAAAGTTTTTAGATAAAGGAAAGTTTATGAAAAAAATATTAAGTTTAATTTTAATACTTGCTTTTGTAATTTCGCCATCTGTTTTTTTGAGCGGATGCGGTGAGACGGTCGGCGCAAGTTATACTCCTGGCACGCCAACATCGTATGTTACATTAAATGTTAATCCATCAGTTGAACTAATTGTAGATGATAAAGATAAAGTAATAGCAGTTAATGCAAATAATGAGGATGGAGCTCTACTTTTTTACGGACAAGATTATAGAGGACATGATGTAGATGTAGTAATTAGTGAAATGATTAGAGTTTTATCAGAAACCGGTTATATACCTGCCTATAGTGAACAGACGGCACAATCGGTGTTCTTATCAGTTTTTAGTACCTCTTTAGCGAAAGAACAAGAAGTTTATAGTAAAATTAAAGTTAGTGCGGATAGTTATTTTGAAGAAAATGGCTTGTTTGCAATAATTTCAGAAACTAAAATGGACAACAAAATTGAAAGTTATGCAACGAGTTATTCAGTTGTGGATTCTGCAAAGTTTAGGCTTATGTTAAAAATAATGCAATATGATGCCGATGCAGAAATTTCTAACTTAGTTGAGTTAAATACTTTAAAACTTTTGCAAAAAGCTTATGATGAGATAAAAAAAATCTCTTCAATAGAAGCAATAAGTTTAAGAGAAGATTATTTGGCAGAGCGTTTAGAGTTAAAACAGCAATTAGCACTTGATTTTGTTGAGATATATAATGATGTAACATATACTACGCTTTTTAATCAATTAGAAGTTTTAAAAGAACAATATAAAACGGCACCTTTTGAAGATTTGGAAGAAATTAAAACTGCTATTTTAGCAAAAGCAGATGAAATAGAAGACGTAGAACCAGCACTTAGAAATAGCCATATTAATCAAGTTACCCTAAAAGAGCAAAATTATTCGCAAGATATTAATGAAACATTAGATAGTTATGTAAGTCAATCATCTATTCATACTTTTAATTATGATGAACAATTAACAGAAAAAAGAATTAGCTTTATGCAGTATTTAGAGCAAAGGCAAGAATATGCTAGGTTTAACAATTTTTCTTATGAATATCAGGTTTGGAAACCCATGACCTTAATTGAGATTACAACCTTTGCACAGACTCGTGATAACTATAACTTGGTAAGAACGCAAACAAGATTGGAAGTTGCAGATGGATTAACTAGAATTAATCCATATACAAGAACTTTCGGTTTTGGAGATGGCACAACTGTCACTTGGACTTTTCCTTAATATAAATATAAAACTATTAAAAACAGCTCCACATAGCTGTTTTTTTGTTTTGAGTTTAAAAACTATATTTTTTGATAATAATACTTTTATTTTAAAATGAGGTATTGTTATGAAAAAAAGAAGTTTATTACTAGCACTTATTATGATGCTGTTAAGTTTTAACTTAACAATTATATCAGGCTGTGGCACCGCAGGGGAAGCTGTTAGCTATGTCAATCTAAGTTTTAATCCTAATATGGAGTTTGTTTTAGATACTGCTAATAGGGTAGTATCGGTTAATGCAATAAATGATGATGGCGAATTGCTATTTGCTAGCGAAGACTTTGAAGGCCAGCGTATGCAAACCGTAATGAATAAAATTATGGAATCGGCTAGTAAAAGCGGACTTTTTAATATTGAAGACACAAACAATGTAATTTATTTAAATGTTGTTAATGAAGATTCAGAATACGCAAATGATTTATTTGAAAAAGTAAAAGGTGTTTGCGATAATTTTTGCAAAACAAACGGTATCTACGCTCTTGCATTGAGCGGTCAATTACCAGAAGAAATTGTAACACTCGCTACTGAATATAATTTGCCACCGGGACACATTAGGCTTATTTTAAAAGCACTTGAATTAAATCCTGACCTTACAATAGATGAACTTGTAACTATGCCGATAGTTGATGTCGTTAAAATAATCAATGAAAATTTTAAAAATTTTGGCAAAATCTGTGTTAATGAGTTAAAAGAAGACTATAAGGCGGAAAGATTAACGCTAAAAGTTGCTTATGAGAATAGTGTAAAAACTTTATTTGGTGCTGAATATACTACTTTATTAGATGAGC
>JAQVOQ010000002.1 GCA_028702545.1 Clostridia bacterium | reverse complement strand
TTTGACCGGCGTCACTAAAACACTTTTTAAACTGCCCTCTTGTTTTTCATAAAACAAACTAGCGCCTAGCATAATAATGCTCATCATAGTGGCATCTACAAAAACAAGTAGAGTAACTAGCAGTTCGGCTTCTTGTGCTGAAGTAAAATAAATTATAGCGCCGTATAAAATTGCAAGCCCAAAACTGATTTGCAAAATATTATACTTGGCTAAGCGTTTTACATCGGCCACAAATAATTTTAAAACATTATTTAACATCTTTCGCCCCCGTAATTTTAATAAATATTTCGTCTAAACCCGTTTCGCCCGAGTGAATAGTTTCTATATTCTTTTCTTTTAATAACTTTAAAAACTCAGCATTTTCGCCGATGTTTTCCATTTCAAACACTTTGGTTTTACTACCTTTACCATTTTTATATTCCACGGTGATTTGTTTTTTGCCGTATTTTAATTTTAAATTTCGTGGAGTATTAGTTTCTACTATTAATCCTTTATCCATAAACGCAACTCTGTCACACAACTCTTCAACATCTTTCATAAGGTGAGTAGTCAAAAATACTGTTCCACCATTATGTTTGAACTCTAATATAAGATTTTTTATAATTCTTGCATTCATTGGATCAAGTCCGTTTGTAACTTCATCTAAAAATAGTACTTTTGGATTGTTTAGCAGGCTTCTAACAAAATTAAGTCTAACCTTCATACCTTTACTAAACTCGCCAACTTTTTTGTCCTTGTCCTCATAAAGCCCTACTTTTTTTAACAACTCTTCGCTGTTAGCACGGCTTTTATAAAGATTTAAAAAAAAAGTTAATATTTTCCATTGCCGTTAACTTATTGAAATGCACGGGCATTTCAAAACCAACACCAATCTCTTCGTAATAGCTCGTGTTGAGCTCGTCTAAGTCGGCATTAAAATATTCAATTTTACCCTCGTAGCCTTCTAATAATTTTATCATAACCTTTTGCGTTGTACTTTTACCTGCGCCACTTGGACCAAGTAGTCCAAATACTTCGCCCTCATTAACTTCAAAGTCTACTCCACAAATAACATCTTCTGTGCCTTTTGGATATCTAAATTTTAATCCCTCAACCTTAAAAGCTGTTGCCATAAAAAACTCTCCTTAATTATTAAATAATTAAAATATTATACCATTTATATTATACTCGGGTCAAAAGAAAATTAATTAAAAAAACCACATGCTTATGTGGCTTTATCTTTTTACAACTTCTTCATTTGTCTCTTCATACAAATTTTTCTGCTTATTTTCTTTTAAATTAATTAGAAACTTCTTAACCTGACCTAAATTTAGGGCGGCGTTTTGCAAATTTGTTTTTATTATTTTTTTAATGTCTACAAAAGCTTTGATATCTGAGGTTTCATCATCTATAACAACATAATTTTGATTATTATTTGTACCGTTTAAATATTTCTTAATTTCAACGCCTCGTATTTTATGAGTCGTATTTCTAGTCGCTTCAATTTTACCAACAACTTCTAAATTACTATTAAAAAGCGCACTTATTGCCTTTGCCATATCAGTTGTTTGCCATGAAGAAGATAATACTAAATTCACTTTATACTGTTCGTATAATGATTTAATCAAAAAATTTAGAGCATCAATACTCTCTGGTTTAAAAGAGGTAATCGGCGCGCCTTGTTTTATGATGCCTTTTTTTACTTGTTCCTTAATAAAGGCCCAATCCCAAAGTACACCATCTATATCTAAAAATATATAAAAATTTTCTTTCATGAAATTTATTATATCAGTTTGATATAATAAATGTAAAGTAAATTTAAAAAAACCACTTATAAAAAGTGGTTTTTAAAAAACTATTTTTCTACTTCAACGCCAGGAAATTTTTTGTTTGGTTGAGAATTAACTTTTGCAAATTTTCCCGAAGCATCTTTTTCTACATACCTATTTGTTTTAGGGTTGTATACTTGACTTGCCCCTTTTGTGTTTTTACTTCTTGACATATGCGACACCTCCTTTTTTTAGTATGTGTAAAAAATGCTGTGCTAAACTTTAAAAAATAAGCTATACTATCAATATGTATTTTAATTATCATGCGAAAGCACAAAATCTAATTATAACGGGTCACTTGGTAAAGTTTGAGTTTGTAAACAGCTACAACAAAATTTCGCCAGCACTTGTTTTATATTTTGATAATAATATCCCTATGCCTATAAGAGAACATAAGTTTGATGAATATATGGCTTTAATAAGTTCCACTGATTTTAAACAATAAAAAAACCCTTAATCAAGGGTTTTTCTTTGGTTTGTTACTTTAACTCTAACTCTACTAATGTTTCTACATGTTTAGTTTGTGGGAACATATCAAATGGGGTTATGCTCATTATTTTATAATGTTTTATTAAAATTTTTAAATCCGTAGCTAAGCTTAATGGATTACAAGACAAATAAATTATTCTTTGTGCTCCTGAGTTTGCAAGGGTTGAAGCAGTACCTTCTAGCCCTTTTCGCGGAGGGTCAACAAATATTGTTTTTGGCGCGTTTTTTGGCAACTCGTCAATAACAATTTTTAGCATTTGATTACAGTCGCCTTGTAAAGCATTAACTTTATCGCTTAAATTATTTGCTTTAATAAGCCTTCTCGCTTCATTAACCGAGTTTTTTTCAAGTTCTATTGAAGTAACTTTTGCACCAGCTTTTGCAAAAAATAGCGAAGTTATTCCAATACCGCTAAACAGGTCTATTATGTAACTGCCTTCTTTTGCATCTGTATAATCAATAATTCTTTTATAAATTTTGTTCATAATAGGTAAATTAACTTGTAAAAATGAAGATGGTGATACCTCAATGTCTACACCCATAATTTTAGCCTGTAAATTCCAGTCGCCATTAAGTTTTATAAAGTCTTCAGAATAAACCTTGCTATCCATGCGATTATTTATGTTTAAATATAGAGATACTTTTTTAAACTCTTCTTTTAAAGTTTTATACAGCCACTCGGACTTTGGCAAAAAGTTGTTAGTAATAACCATTGTTACAATAATGTTGTTATCAATGTGCCTTGCTGTAACATAGCGCAGTGCACCTTCTTGACTATCTATATCATAAATACTGATTTTTGAAACTTTAATATATTCTGCAACAATATTATATAACTTCTCTGCCCAATCGTCGTGCAAAATGCATTTTGGAATATCAACTATTTGCTTAGTTCCACCCTTAAAAAAACCTATTAGCGGTTTTTTATCCTTTTGACCTATTACAAAATGAAGTTTGTTGCGATATTTAAAAGGATAATACACGCCTACTGTGTCGTCAATTTTTACATTAAAATCTGACAAGGCATATTTAACCAAATCATGCTTTATATATAATTGTTTTTGGTAATCAATATGTTGAAAATTGCAACCTCCACAGATGTCGTTATATGGGCATTTAGGCTTAACTCTAAACTCGCTTGGCTTAATTACTTTTAAAAGTTTTGCAAAAGTCACTCCGTCATAAAACGAAGTAATAACGGCACTGACCCTTTCACCTTCAATAACATCTGGTATAACTAATTTTTGAGAGCCAAGGTGCCCTACACCTCTTCCATCTTCATTTAAATAGCTGATGTCAAACTCAACAATATCCTTAACTTTCATTTTGTTTTTGTCACCTTTTTCATTTATTTTTTTAGTCTTAATTCAACTAGCGTTTCTACATGCTTAGTTTGTGGGAACATATCATATGGAGTTACACTAACAATTTCATAAATTGGCTCTACTATTTCAACAGTTTTATCGGTCAAAATATCTTTTGTATTTGTTAAATATGCCGCATCTCTTGCTAGACTTGTAAGTCCACAAGCAATATAAATTATTTGCTCGGGTCTACTAACTAGTATTGCGTTTATTATCGCTTTATCAAGCCCTTTTCGTGGTGGGTCTAAAACAAGCGTTGTTTTATTTTTAATATCACTCATTAATTTTGGCAAAGTTAACGAGCAATCGCCTAAAATATTTTGTACTTTTGCTTCTAAATTATTTTCTTTTAACATTTTATTGCTAGCATCCACGGCTTCGCTAATTATTTCTAGTCCGTACACTTTTGCACTTACATTTTTTGCAATTATTGCAGTAAGCAAACCAGCCCCGCTGTAAGCATCAATTACTATTTGTGGGTTAAAACTTTTTATACTTTTTAATGCGTCTCCATAAATACTGTCCCTAACACCATCATTGACCTGCATAAAGCTCACTACGCCCGTTTTAACACTCAATCCCTGTAACTCTTCAACTAAAAACTTATCCCCACCAACAAGCGTACTACGAGCTCCTAAAATAACATTGTTGCTTTTGTCGTTATGGTTTAAATATAGTGTAACCTTATTAAAATTTTGTTTTAACACTTCGTAGAGTTTATTTGCCTCTTTCATTTCTTTTCCGTTTATTACAACGGCAACTAAAAGCGCGTCCTTAAATTCACGCGCAACTAAATGCTTTACTAAACCTTTTCTATTTTCCTCATCATAAGCGGGAATATTATGTTTTATCATAAAATCTTTAAATACTTTAATAATTTTATTAGTAAGATTTTGCTGTAAAGGACAGCTCTCAATCTCAACTATTCGGTGTGAGTTATTTGCAAAAAAGCCTATTTTTAACTCTCCTTCAACACTTCTTATAGGCAAACTAATTTTGTTGCGATAATTATATTCGTTGTCACTTGGCGTGCAATTATTCGGCGTAAATTCAATGTTGCCTACCTTTTTAAAAGTTTCCTTGACTAAATTAGTTTTAAAATTCAACTGCTCGTCATATTTTAAGTGTTGTAATTGGCAACCACCGCATTTTTCAAAAACTGGACAAGGAGCGGTTACCCTAAATTTTGACTGAGTAATAATGCTTTTTAACTCGCCTTTTAAAAAATGTTTATCTTCTTTTATTATTTTTACTTCTACTTCTTCATTTGGCAATGCAAAAGGCAAAAAAATAGTTATGCCATCTAACTTTGCAATGCCTTCTCCGTTAATGCCTAAATTATTTATAATCAAGTTTTGTGTTGTGTTTTTTATGTTATTCACTATTAATTTTCCTCTTAAGTCAAATTATAACACATCTTATACTTTTTGAATCAAACAAAAATTTAAAAAGTATTGAAATATTATTATTATTATGATAAAATTAAATTGTATAAGGAGTTTAATATGAGTAAATTTGAAATAGTAAACGGCGTTAAATATATAAACGGATATAAATGCAACGATGCAGGCCAACCAATTACCATGAGCAATGGTTATGGCTCAGAAGATGAAAAAGAAGCATCTTTAAGTTATATGCGTGATAAAATGATAGAAAAAGAAAAAGCCACTAAAGCAGTTAAAACAATTTCTAAAAACGAACAATCATCTATGACTGGAAAATATAAAAAAATATATAATATTTCAGAAGAAGACGAGCGTTAACATTGAAATTAATTACTAAAGAGTTTTAATACTAAAACTCTTTTTTAAAGAAATTAACAAAAAGTTAATTTGAGGATTTATATGACACAGGAATTATTAAAAAACGGATATCAAACAAAAAAAGTATTTATAGTAGGCGGAACGGGCATGCTTGGAAAAAGCACCACCCGTACATTAGTTGAAAAGGGTTATAAGGTTACAAGCATTAGTTTGCCATCAAGTCAACCAAAAGACTTATTTGACGGTAAAGTAGAATATATTTTAAAAGATGTAAATAATATAACCGATACTGAAATGCTTAGAATTATGAAAGAAAAAGATTATATGATTATTGCCCTTGGTGCCGATGAAAGATACACTCCAAAAGCGCCTGCAATAAATTTTTTTAGGCAATACAATGTAACTTACGCTATGAATCTTTTAAGGCTTGCAAGGCTTGCAAAAATTAAAAAAGTTATTATTTTAGGCTCTTATTTTACTTATTTCAACCGCATTTGGCCAGAACTTAAACTAAAAGAAACTCATCCCTATATTAGAAGTCGTGTTGAGCAAATGGAACTTGCTTTTACTTTTAATTCTAGCGTTATGGAAGTTATAATTTTAGAGCTTCCATATGTATTTGGCACTGTACCAAAACAAACTCCGCTTTTATCAATCGTAATTGATCAATTAAATAGTAATAAGCATATCTACTATCCTGTTGGTGGAACAGCGATGGCTACCGAAAAAGAAGTTGCAGAGGCTATTGAGGGTGCTATACTTTATGGAACTGGTGGCAAGGCTTATCCCGTTGCAAGCATTAACTTAAAATGGAAAGATTTTTTGAGTTATTTGTTAAGATTACAAAACCAAGAACACAAAGTTTTAACACCTTACTCTAATTTTGCAACAAGAAGAGAAATGATAAAAAAAACGAATAGGTATGCAAGAGAAGGCAGAGAAAGCGGTTTAGACTTAGTAGAATATTTAGAATTTCAAAAACGCGACGCCTTTATTGATACAGCTGAGTGTATGACAAACTTAAAATATAATCCCGATGACTTAAAAGAAGCAATTAAAAAAACCTTGGTCGCATGTCAAACACAAATTAAAAAATTAAAATAATAACTAGTTTATAAAAAACACTTTTAAAAAAGTGTTTTTTTATCAATTTTCATCCGCTGGTTTTTCTCGTTTAACTTCTTTGATTACTTTTTATTCTTTATTACTTTTGGCCCTTTTATTTGTTCAATGTCTTTTGTTATCACTTTTTGTTTTTGTTCTTTTTCTATCTTTGGCTCTTCAACTATCTGCTCTTCAACTATAGGTTCTTCAACCAATTGTTGTGTTTCTTGTTTTATCTCTTTTTTTTCTTGTTTTAATCTTAATTTTTCTTCTTCTTTTCTATGTTTTTCTTCTTCTTTTTCTTGTAATTTTAATAAACGCTCTTGTTCTTTTTGTTCTTTTAGGGCAAGTTTTTGTTGTTCTATCTCTTGCAATTCTCTTTGCCTTTGTTCTTCTAATTCTATTCTTGCACGCTCTTTGCTTTCGCTGTCGTTTATCATTAACAAGTAATTTTGTTTAGTTTTGTTATTTACAACACTTAAACCAAGCTCTTTTCTTGCCAAAACTTCAAACTCTGATAAACTTGCCTTATTGCCTATAATAAAAGTTTTAATAACGTTATCATATGCTTGAATAAGTTTGGCATCTGCAACGGTTGAATATAGCCTATTATAAACTACGTCAAGTTCAACAGCAACTAACTTATAATCAAGAAAGTTCGTTTGCTCTAATTTGTTGATTATATTAAAAGCCTCCACTATAACTTTACTTTTTTCATTTCTTGTATCATCTTTTAATTTTATAATTTGCCTTAGTGTTCTTTGTACTTTACTGTTTACTACAAAAACAACTATTACTGCAATTATTGACAAAAGTGCAGCTGCAGCTGGTCCATAGTCTTTAATTATTAATAAAATAGCGTCCATAAAAATTCTCCCTTAAAAATAACTTATATAAAAATTTTAGCATAAAACAAATAAATTTGTTATCAAATTATTAATAAATTTAAAAAAAATCACATTAAATTATGTGATTTTTTTAAATTTACCTTAATTCTAAGCCGTTTGCTTTTGCATAGTTTATTAATCCATTATAAAACTCTTCAATTTCTATACTCGTTAATGTATGATTTTTTGAGCCTATTTCAAAACTAAATGTATAACTCTTTTTGCCAGATATTACGCTTTCATCTTCAAAAACATTTTTTAATTTAAAAGTGTAATCAAGTTTAGACTCAAAGTTTGCAAATAGCATTTCTAAATTAAAATAACAAGAATTTTTGTCTGCTAAAAAGTTAAAATCTAGCGTTGTTGTTTGATATTTGGATAATTCTTTTATTTGCATTTGTTCCTGTTTAATATTGCTAAACTGACTAAAATCAATTTCCGCAGCCGCTATATTAAACTTCTTGTCTATTTGTCTAACAACTGATGGATGCATTACTCCCAATTGACCAATAGATGCATTTCGACCTATCACATAAGCGCTATTAATGGGGTGCAAGTATGGTACGTTAACTTTTTTGTTTATTTTTAATTCTAATCGCTTGTTTTTAAAAGTAGCAAATATAGCTTCTAACATTTTTTTAAGTTCAAAATAAAGTTCTTCTTGGGATTTTGTTTTGCTTGCAAGCACTACACTCAAATGTTTTTCTTCAATAGCTAAATTATTTTTATCAAGTCCTGTAATTACTCTACCTATTTCAAATATGCCCATTTCGCTAGTTGTGTTTTTGTTTTCGTCAATAATTTTAATTAAACTTGGAGTCAGTTCGCTCCTTAACTCATCGTTATCCTTAACTGTTGAATTAAGCACTTTTACAAAGCCTTTTGTTTGTATGTTAAGTTGCTTATTGACTTTAACATCGTTCCACAAATATGTGTGAACTTCCGACAATGCAAATTTTTGAGCAAGCAATTTTTTAACTTCATACTCTAACAAGTGCTCAGTTTGTTGCTCTGCTGGTTTAATTTTGCTCTCCACTGCTCGTGGCAATATATTATCATAGCCATAAATACGCGCAACTTCCTCAACTAAGTCAGCGGAGATAGACACATCTTTTGTCGCTCTAAAACTAGGCACTGTAACTGTTAAATTTTCGTTTTTATTTAAAACAGTAAAACCAAGACTGGTCAAAATGCTAACAATTTTATCCTCACCAATTTTTATTCCACAGTAATCCTCAATATAGCCTACACTCGTATTGATAGTAAGTTTTGGATATTTATGTGGATAAACATCGGCCAAACTAGACTGCACCTCAATACTAACATCTATTATTTTTAGCAATTTAATAAACCTTGCGGTTGCAATATAAGTAAGTTCTGGGTCTAAGCTTTTTTCGTACCTTAAACTAGCTTCTGTTCTTAAACTAAGAGCGCTTGCGCTTTTTCTAATGCTCGTTGCAAAAAAGTTTGCGCTTTCTAATAAAATGTTAGTCGTATGCTCTTCAACTTCACTAATTAAACCACCCATTATACCGGCAATTGCAATAGGAATATTGCCCTCACAAATCATAAGTGTGTTTTTGTTTATCTTTCTTTCCTCTCCGTCAAGCGTTGTAAAATTAATCGGTTTGTCAAAGGTTTTAACAGATATATTTTTTGCTTTTTTGCTATCAAAAGCGTGCATTGGTTGGCCTACTTCTAACATTACATAGTTTGTTAAGTCAGCAAGCAAGTTAAGACTTCGCATACCCGCATAAAATAATCTAATTTTCATATTAATTGGCGAAACTTTTTTTGTAATATTACCTAGTTTTATGCCTGAGTAACGATAACATTTTTCGCTATCTTCAATTGCTAGTTTTAATTTTTCTAATTTTTCATATTCTTCTAAATTAACTACTTCAAGTGGTTTTAATTGCCTATTAAAAATTGTTGCAACTTCTCGTGCAAAGCCGTAATGACACCACAAATCAGGGCGATTAGTAAGCGACTTATTGTCCACTTCAAAAATTGTATCCTCAATGTCGTATATACTTTTTATATCCGTTCCAAGTGGGGCATAGCATTCAATTTCCATAATGCCATCGTGATTTTCGCTTATACCTAACTCTTTTTCCGAACAGCACATTCCCTCGCTTTTATAACCTGCAATCTCGATAGTTTCAATTTTAAAACCATTAACCTCTCCGCCAGACTTAGCAAAAGCTACCCTTATTCCCTCACGGCAATTTGGAGCGCCGCAGATAACATCATAAATTCTGTCACCTGCATCAACTTTTAGCACGCTAAGTTTTTTAGAGTTTTGTGCTGGTTCTCTTTTTATAATTTTAGCAACTACCACATTATTTGTATTTTTGCCGTAATCTACTACTTTTTCAATTTCGGCAGTAGATAGCGTTAAGCGTTTTATAAGTTCTTGATTTGTAATACCGCTAAGGTCTACAAAATCTTTTAACCAATTTATACTTATTTTCATTATTTTCTCCTTATTTCGTGCCAGTTTGTTTTAAAAATTTTAAGTTGCCACTGTTTAATATTCTAATTTCTTTTAAACCATATTTCAACATTACTAACCTCGTTAATCCAAGCCCAAAAGCAAAGCCTCTATAATTATTTGTATCTATTCCGCCCATCTTTAAAACTTCTGGGTGAATCATACCACACGGACAAAGTTCTATCCAACCACTATGTTTACAAACACTGCAACCTTTGCCCTCGCAAAATGGGCAACTAGCATCAAGCTCAAAACCCGGCTCAACAAACGGAAAAAAGCCCGGTCTTAGCCTTACATTGATATCTTTTTTAAACACGCCCTCAAGCATACCCTTCATAAAATAAATTAGATTTGCAACAGATATGTCTTTTCCTACCATCATTCCTTCAAGTTGAAAAAATGTGTTTTCATGCGACGCGTCAACATTTTCGTTTCTAAAACAGCGACCCGGAAAAATTACTCTAATATCTTCGCCCTTTGCTAAGTTATCAGCATATTTTTTTAGTATGCGATTTTGGCTAGCGCTCGTATGAGTTTTTAGCACTTGACCGTTTTCTAACCAAAAAGTATCCTGCATATCTCGTGCTGGATGGTCTTTAGGTACATTCACTGCTTCAAAATTTTCATACTCGGTTACAACCTCTGGTCCATCTTCAACAATAAAGCCTATACTTACAAAAACATCTTCAACTTCTTTTGCAACTGAAGTCACCGCGTGAATTGAGCCAAAAACTTGCCCCGTCGGCATAGTTATATCTATTTTTTTAGCACTGCTAATAACTTTTACTATTGTTTCTTGTTCCAAAAATTGTTTTTGAACAAAAAGTGCATCTTCAACAAATTGTTTAAGTTCATTGATTTTTTTACCCATTTCTCTTTTTTGCTCATTTGCCACTAATCTTAATTCGCCTAAAAGTGAAGTAACATGCCCTTTTTTGCCAATAAATTCTACCCTTAAATTTTCTACTTCCGCTAAAGTTTTTGCTTTTTGCAGATGACTTTCAAACAAAGTCTTTAACTCTTTAATTTTTGCCTGCATTTTTATCTCCTTTTTAAATAAAAAATCGCCCCATGTAAGGGACGAATAAACTTCGTGGTACCACCCTAATTCGTGAGTAAAACCGCCCACCTCATTAGCAAGATTTAACGCATCTTAATTACGAGCATGCTTTTACCGCACGCCAACTCCTATGCCGAAATTCACTTTATTAACCATAGCTTAATGCCTCTCAGCCTAAGGGCACACTCTCTTATCAAGTTAGTTAATACGCTACTAAAACATATTCACAGTTTTTATATTAATACTATTTAATAAAAATAGCACATAGCGAGGCTGTTTGTCAAATAGATAAACAAATAATAGGTTTTTTAAATTAAACATAAAAGTTATATACAAACTCTTTTTTAAATTGACAAAAGTATATAAAATTATTTTTAAAATTAGATAATATACTATATAATGTAAGTATATAAAATAATAAAACAAAGGATATGTTTTTGCATTATGACTTTGCTAACATTTTTTACTTATATGATGTAAAAGATGTTTATTTTTTAAAGGAGGTTATTATGGATGCACTTTATTTAATAAAAAACAGAAAGAGCGTGACAACTTTTAATAATAAAGACATACCGAGCGACATAATTGCAGAAATATTAAATTGTGCCCGCGTCACCCCTACTAGAAATTACGCTCAGGACTGGAAATTTGTTGTAATAAAAAACAAACCCCTTAAAAAAAACATAAGTGAGCTGTGTAATATAGATTGTATTAGTGATGCAAACATACTAATTGCTTTTTTTAGTAAAGATAATAAATTTAAAATAGAATATACTTCTGCAGCAATAGAAGCGATGCTTATTGCCGCCAACTATTATAATGTTGGAGTTTGCTGGCAAGCGACTTACGGCGAACCTTATTCAAAAGAGATAAGTGCCTTGTTAAAAGCGCCAAATGACCTGTATTTAATGGGGCTTGTCGCCTTAGGTTATTATGACTTTACTGCACCTAGTTTCCATAAAATACCTTCACTTAGCGAAATGGTAATAGCAGAGAAATTCAAATAAAAAACTGTAATAATTACAGTTTTTTTATTCTTCTGGAATATACGGATTAATATCTTCTTCTGGGTTGACTTGTTGCAATTCATAAGCGTTGCAATAGCCAGAATTTTCTATCGTGTTAGAGTTCGCTTTTACCGCAATTGAATAATTGCTATTTGTTTCAATCTCGTCTGAAATATCGTAAACTATTTTTTGCAACGCATTTAAAGTATACATCGTATCGTAAACATAAATTGTAACAGTATGATTAATTGTTCGGTTTAGTATTTGCACGCTGTAACTATCGGCATGTGCAACCTCATCCCAAGATAGTTCATTGCCTTCAAGTAATTCGAGGTTTGTTGGTGCAAGTAACATGGTCGGCTTAAGTTTATTATAAACAATAACATAGGTAACACTTGCAACAACGGCTACAAAAATTAGCATTGCAAACATAAAAGCAATGTTTTTAAAACTTTTGGCCTTGTTTTCTTTCATAAAGTGCTTCCTTAAATTTTTATTGTTTAATGTATACATAAATTTTAACAGTTTTAATATTATTAGTCAATGTACCTTTAACATAATTCTTCATATTTTAATAGATTTTTAATCAACATTTTGTTATTATAGTGTTATATGTTAAGAGGTGTTTATGATTTTAGATGGTAAAAAATTAGCAAGTCACATAAAAATTGATTTAAAAAATCAAATTGAAGAATTAAAAAGTCACATTGCTTTTGTTCCAAAGTTAGCAACTATTTTGGTTGGTGAGGATGAAGCGAGCCAAGTTTATGTAAATATGAAAATTAAAGCCTGTAAAGATATTGGTATGGGTTCAATTTTTGTTAAAATGCCCGCAAACACTACAACAAAAGAACTTATGGCAAAAATTGATGAGTTAAACAAACAAAAAGATGTATGCGGAATACTTTTACAACATCCAACTCCTAAGCATATTGACGAAGATGTTTGCTTTAACAAAATATTAATAAGTAAAGATGTGGACGGTACAAATACAGCGAGTTATGGCAAAATTGCAATGGGTCAAAAAGCTTTTGCGCCCGCAACTCCGCTCGGTATTATGATGTTGCTTAACCATTATAATATTAATGTGCAAAGCAAACACGCGCTTGTTATTGGCAGAAGTCAAATTTTAGGAAAACCTGTTGCAAGTTTACTGCTTAACGCCGATGCAACAGTCACAATAGCTCACAGCAAAACTCGAAACTTAGATGAATTATTAAAGCAAGCCGACATTGTGGTTGCCTGCGTGGGCATTGCTCATTTTATTAAAGCAAAAAAATTAAAAAAAGGCGTCGTTATAATAGATGCTGGCTATAATAGGGGCAATATTGGAGATGTGGACCTAACGGGCGTAGAAAATATAGCGAGTTATTATACTCCTGTTCCCGGTGGAGTTGGACCTATGACTATCGTTGCACTGCTTACTCAAACAGTTGAGGCAGTAAAAAAATTAATTTAATAATTAATATTAATTAAAACAAAAAAAACAGCTATAACGGCTGTTTTTTTGTTTTTTAATTTTTAGTTATTCTTTCTTTTTTGGTTCTTCTTTCTTTTTTGGTTCTTCTGATTTTTTAGTGTTCTTTTCAACTACTGCATCTATATTTATTCCTTTTTTCTTTTCTTCCATTATTTTATCCATTTTAATTGCGTATCTGTAATTAATTATTATTGTTCCAACAATCATGAGTAGAATAAGTAATCCAACGCCTAATAAAAAGTAAAATCTGCTAGTTTTATAAAAAGGAATCGTTTCAAATTCAACAGCCAAGTTAATTGTAGACGGCGAATAAGACCCATCGCTTTCTACCGTAAAGTTTAGGTTCGTTCTTCCCGCATATTCACTTAGTATTTCATTTTGATAAATTATTTGTTTAATTTGACAACCTTCTTTGGCCACAATTGTATATATTTGACTGTAACCAACTTTGTAAAAGTTTAATCCTGTTGAACTAACAGTACCAGACCCCGCTGTTTGAACTTGCACGGCGTAGTTGCCCACATATCTTAGTATTGGATATCTGCTATTAAGATTGGTTGCCATTCTCCAAATATCATTAAAATTCCATTCTGTGCCACCTTCATAACTGTAAGAATATTGCATATTAGTAGTTGATAAATCGTAAACATCTGTAATAGTTCCGCTATTTATACCAATGCCATCTACTCCAAAATCTGCTTTTTCTCTATCATAATAACTATACATAACACTTGCATCTATTGCGTTTAACGCGCCGACAAGGGAGCCTTTATTTATTACATCTAGCGTTCCATCTCCTATTTGTCCAGCATTATAGGCATAACTAATTGTGTTATCTTCTGTTGTTTGTCCTACTAAACCACCTATAAATAAATTGGCCTCTAGTTCGTCTAAAGCTGATAGTATAATTGTTCCTCTATTATAAACAAACTTAGTCGTGTTAATAACCTCACTAAGTGCATCGCTAGACAAAAGACCTACTAGTCCCCCAACATTTATCATATCGCTTGTAACAGATATATTTTTATCGTTATAAACTTTTAGAAAATTTGTTTGACTGGCCTCACCTACTAGTCCGCCGACAAAGGCTGAATTTATTGAGTTAATTATAATTGCATCATCGTTATAACTTTTTTCAATTGTTGCATAATTTGTTTTGCCAACTAAACCTCCAGCATAAACATCAGCAACTTGATTTGTAATTATTATTACTAAATTTTGTAAAATTTCTAAACTTGAATTTTCACATAAGCCAACTATACCACCAGCATAAACTGCTTGAGTTCCATTTGACACATCTATCGTTCCATCGCTTATAATATTGGATATCGTAGAGCTAGTTACATATCCTGCTAGCGCTCCAGCATATAAATCATTATTATAATTAGTTAAGTCTAGGTCCAAATCTATTTGTTTAACTTTTAAATTTTCTATAGTCGCTGAATAAACATAACCAAATAAACCGCTATACTGAAATATATTTTCATCATCTCTAAAGCTAAAATTATAAACAGTAAAGTTGTCGCCATCAAAGTTGCCACTAAAAGCCGTCGTACTGTCTCCTGAACCATAGTCGCCAATTGGTTGCCATTCATAATCTTCTAGGTTAATATTAGCGGTAAGTTTAAAATACTCGCCACCTAAAAAATTACCTTCGTTAGTTTCTGTGCTTAACCAAAAAAGTTCTTCAGCTGTTGAAATTAGATAAGGGCTTTCCTCCGTACCCGCTCCAACGGGAGTTGAACTAACCACACCGTCCCATGCTCTAACAACCAAATTATTGTTAACTAAGAAATTAAAAAATCCTGCAACAAAAAACATAATTATTAAAGAAAATAAAAATATTTGTCTTATTCTTGTGTTTGAGTTCATAAAGCACCTTCACCTTTAAAATTTAAAAACATTATATATACTTTTATTATACCTAACAAAGGTAAAAAACTCAAAGTATATTGAGCGTTCTTTGCTACTTTTTAAAAATAAAATTTTTTTTAATATTTTAACAATAAAATTAGCTTTTAAATTGTTTAATGATTAGTACATACGAAAAGTATGAAAAAATATGGAGGTAAAAAAATGAAAATATTGTTATCATTGTTATTGCCAGTCGTTTTTGCAGGTGGTGCAGTTGCTACACCAATGATTGCTGCTGAACAAACTATGACAAACACTGCTTACATGAGCGGTCAGTCTCAAAATGGTATTAACAAACAGAAAAAGAAAAAAGGGTTACTAGAAGAAGAGGAAGAGGTAAAAAATTTATCTGCTATGCAAAAATTGAATTATTACTTAAATCAACAAACTCAAACTTATGCTGAACTTTTAATCCTTCAAGCAAGTTTGGACGAGTTGTTAGCAAGAGACATTACAAACTATACTGAAGAGGAACTAGTCGCTTACAACGCTCAAATTGCTGAATTAGAAACTCAAATTGCTGATTTTGAAGCATTAAAAGTAATGACTCAACTACGCATGCAACTAACCGAGGGCATTATGGCAAGAGAACAATTTCAAACCAGAAAACAACTCCAATATAACAATACAGCTGAGGAAATTTTTGCAGAAAAAACTTTTTCTTTTTATGAAAAGGCAGCAGGTTTACAGCAAGGCGAACTTTATAAAAATGAAATGCACATGATAAAGTTTGATGAACAAATCACTCAAATAGAGACTCAACTTGCAACTCTTTATGAAACAGATACTACTACTTATACAGAAGAAGAATTAACTGCTTACTATGCTGAGATTGATGCCTTAGAAACATCACTAGTTGAACTTAATGAATCAATGTTACAAGTAAGTAAAGAGTACCGAGCAATGACACAAAAAATGAATAAAGTTAAAGCCACAATAAGAATTAGTGAAACTTTAAGTAATCAATATAGAATTAAATATGGAATACAATTTCTTCAAAATTAAATACTTCTAAAATAAAAAGCCTGATCATTTATCGGGTTTTTTATTATTTTTTTAATATTGCCAATAAAAACTATGTTGAGATGGTTTTATTGTTCGTAGACTAAAAAAATAAAAATATGGAGGAAATTATTATGAAAAAAATATTAGCAATTATATTGCCTATGGTTTTAATTACAGGCTTACTTTATGGTTATGTATTTAACTCTAATATAGGTTCAGTTATGGCATACGTTAGCGTAGACATTAACCCAAGTGTACAATTTGTAACTGACGGCGCGAACGAGGTTGTTAGCGTAACAGCAGCAAATGATGATGGCGAAACAATTTTACTAGGAGAGGTTGATAATTTAATCGGTTTAAGCATTGAAGAAGCTACTGAGAGAATTGTAGAACTTGCCATAGAATATGGCTACTTAGACCCAGAAGCTTTAGCGGATGATCCTAATGCGATTACAATTACAACCGTACTAGAATCTCAAAATATAAGACTACAAGCTAGGCTTAGAGATAGGGTTAAAACTCATTTAGAAAACTTTTTCAAAAACAATGGTATTTATGGAGTGATAATGACAGACCTTGATATGGCTGACATTATCGCAGAGGCAGAAACTTTAGGAGTAGGCGCTGGAAACCTAAAATTAATTAGGAGTATTCAAGCCGTTTATCCTGATGTAACAACAGAACAAGCCCTTAACTTATCAGTAAAAGATATGATGGATATGTTAAGAGGTGCTAGAGAAGTTGAAAGTTATATTGAATATTTAGATTCACAAATTATTGCGACTCAAACTCAAATTGATGCGCTTAATCTTACATTAAATTCGGCTAACGCAAATTTAATACTAGCACAAGACGAAGTTATTACACTTAATGCTACATTAGATGCGGCTAATGCAAGTTTAATATTAGCACAAGCTGAACTTGTAAATTTTGAAGCTATTGATACGACAGAATATACGGTTGAAGATTTAGCAATTTATGACACTCAACTTGCTGCAAATCAATTAGCTGTTACTGATTTAGAAACTGAAATAGTAAGCATAACTACTCAAATTGCTACGGCTGAATTAACGGCTAGTGACTTGCAAGCAGAAGTTGTTTTACTAACAAATCAAATTGCTACACTTAATATTACACTAAGCGAGTTACAATCAACACTTGGTGCAAGACAACTATATTTAAATACTTTGCAACTTCAAGCACAAACAAAAAAAGGTGCAGCATTAGATAAATATGAAGATTGGCAAGCAAATAAAGTTGAAAGATCAGAACAAGTAAAGGCTCAGTGGAAAAACTTTCAAAACAATTTAACCGAAGAGCAAATAGATAGCATTTTAGATTCTATCCAAGCTACTTGGCAAACTAATAGACCATAACAATACAAATTAACATTTTGTTTTATCCTTTAAAAAGCTGCATTTTATGTGGCTTTTTAATAGTTTTACCAATAAACACTTCATTTTGATTGTTATTATTAGTGTAACAAAAGTTTTGTATGTTATTTGTTTGTTAAGAATTTAATGTTTTGATAGAATATCATTAAAGTAAAGTAACAAAGGATAAAACAATTGGATAAGCAACTATTAGAACAAAATATGCAAAAAATGCAAACAGGTGACGAACAAGCTTTTGAAACAGTTTATAATCAAACAAAAAAGCAGGTTTTCTTTGTTATATTTTCAATAATAAAAGACTATGGTATAGCGGAAGAATTAATGCAAGACGCATATATTAAAATAAGGAAAACTATTGGCCAATATAGAGCAAATACAAATGCACAAGCTTGGATAATGAGCCTTTCTCGCAATATAGCAATAAATACATATAATAGAAGAAAGAGAGAAATTATTACAGATGAAGTTGAAAATGAGTATCTATTTAGTTCAAGTAATGAAGACAGTATGATAAATAATATGCTCTTAAAAAAATTGCTTACAATATTAGACTTTGAAGAAAGACAGGTGGTGACCCTATATACTTTAGGATATAAACATAGAGAAATTGCTACTCAATTAGACAAACCCTTAGGAACTGTATTATGGATTTACAGTAAAGCCATTAAAAAATTACAAAAGGAGGTTAAGGGTAATGAATAAAAAACAATTAATAAAACAATTAAATATTGAATTAAACTCACTACCCATACCCGATGTAATAGATAAAGTTAGACAAAAGTCCGACATTGTTGTAATGAGTAATCAACTAGCAAAAGCTAAGGCGTCAAAACGCTCACTAGTTTTTAGGCTTGTACCCGCTGTTATGGCATTCGTATTAATAGCTTTTGTTATGTTTAACGCACTTATGCCAAATCTTGAATCTGCTTATACTACGCTTACACTTGATATTAATCCAAGCATTGAATTAACATTAAACTCAGATGCGATTGTAGTTGGAGCAACTGGTATAAATGACGACGGAGCAACTTTCTTAGCCGGCTTAACTTTGCCTGGATTAAACTATAACCTTGCCTTAAATGCAGTGCTTACAAAAGCACAAAATGATGGCTACTTACAAAATTCTTTTGAAAATGCAATAATGCTTTCTGTAAAAAATAAAAATAAAAATGTTGAAAATGCTTATAAAAATAATTTGCAAGCAATGGTAAACACATATTTAAATAGCAATGGACTTAATGGAAATATTATTGTAGAAGAGTATGATGAAGAGGCAATAGAAGAATTTAATGCCTTAAAACAACATTTTGAGCAAAATATAAATGTTACTCCCGCAAAATATTGTTACATCAAAAAAATAATAAACAGGTTTCCAACGCTTTTAGGACATGAAGAATATTTAGCTAGTATGAACATGATGGAATTATATAAACTGCTAAATGCAGAGGCCTCAAGCGTTGCAGTAACAGAAATAATCAATAGGATTATAAATAATATTGCTGGCCCACCTTATGGTCAAAATGCTGGCGGCAATAATTAATATTTAACACTTAAATCAAGCCATAATAAAAAAACTATGGCTTTTTTTATTTTAACATTCTTTAGTCAAAAGTAATATATAATATTTAGTAAGAATTTTTTTTAGGAGAATACATATATGAACGAAGAAAAGCAGTTAATGCTAGGCGATGAACTGCCACAAATGCAAGTTAGCACGACCGATGGCATTAAAAACTTACCTCAGGATTATGCTGGTAAATGGCTAATTTTATTTAGTCATCCTGGCGACTTCACGCCTATTTGCACTACAGAATTTGTTGCTATGTCAAATAGAGTGGATGAATTTAAAGCACTAGGTGCCAACCTTTTAGGCTTAAGCGTTGATGGATTAGGCCCACATTTTAAATGGGTGGAGTGGATTGAAGAAAATGCTAATACGGCTGTGCCCTTTCCTATTATTGAAGACCCCTTAGGAAATGTTGCAAAAGAGTTAGGCATGGTTCATGCTAAAAAGGGTGCTAAAACTGTAAGAAAACTTTTTATAATTGATCCAAGAGGAGTTATTAGACTAACCATGACCTATCCGCCAGAAATTGGCAGGAGTGTTGACGAGGTCTTAAGGTCTTTAAACGCACTTCAAATGTCAGATAAATATAAAATGGCAGCACCTGAGAACTTTCCTAATAACCTGTGGCTTGGCAAAAATGTTATGGTTTATCCGCCTCCTCAATCAAATCAACAAATTGATGCAAGGCTAAGCGGTATGCAAGAAGGAAAATATGAATGCAAAGACTGGTGGCTTTGTTATAAAGAAGTTTAGTAAGCTAACAAAAAAACTAGGCATTTGCGTCTAGTTTTTTTGTTTTATATATTAAAGGTTTTTAAAGTCCTCTTTATTTTTTTGTTTGTCAAATGTTTTTACAAAAACTTTTACGATATTGGGGTCAAATTGCGTGCCCGAACAATGCTTAATTTCAGCTATAACCTCAGCATTTGGCCTTGGCTGTTTATATATCCTTCCATTTAACATAGCCTCATAAGCATCAACAACAGCTATCACTCTTGACAAGTATGGTATTTCCTCACCTTTTAATTTATTGGGGTATCCTGTGCCATCATAGCGCTCGTGGTGATGCAAAATATCTTTTGCCACATCTATGGAGCAATCAATGCACCTTACTATTTTGTATGATTCAACAGGATGAGTTTTAATAATATTCCACTCTTTATCATCAAGTGGTGATTTTTTGTTTAAAATACTTTGACTTATTGAAAGTTTACCAATATCATGCAATTTTGCGATTAGTTTTATCTTTTTTGAATCCTCTTTGCTTAAATTAAGTGCTTTAGCTAAAGGCGTTACAATTTTAATCATATTTTCGGCATGATTATATGTTTCTAAACTGTGAATTCTCATAACTTTTTCTACCGCCATAATTATTATTGCATTTAAATATTTTGGCGTAGTTTGTTGAATTGATTGCAAGTAATTATCATATTCTTTCGTTATTGTCGCGTAGTTATCATAGTCTTTTATTACGCTTATTATATTATTGTTCATAGTTTCTCCTTAATAGTAATGTATAATAAACTGTTAAATTATACCATATAACATTCATAAAAACAACACCCTTTTAAAATAAAGGGTGTTGTTTTTGTTAAAAATAATGTTGAACAATTATTACATTAAAAAATTAGCTATTAGGCATACTTCTAGTATAACCTGCTACTCTTGTTCCGTCCTTTCTGGTATAACCTGCTACTCGAACGGCTTTTGAATTAGAACTTCTGTTATATTGATTTTTTCTATATTGATTTGCCATGATTAATCCCTCCTTACTTAGTTAATTATTAGAAAAATTCATATTAAATTATGACATTTTTCTACTTTTATTTTGTGTTTTTTACACTAATTTATGCATTTTTTATCTATCCACATTTTCCTAATTTTAACAATAAAAAAATGGCTATATTAGCCATTTTTTATAAAATTTCTTGTTGTTTATATTCTTTTTGAGGCTCTTTAGTTTTGCCCGTACCAAATTCAGAATAACTTGATAGTGAAAATCTTGCAGCTTTTTCATATTCCTTTTGGAAATCAAAAGTATTTACAATCTTTCTTCTTAGTATTTCCATAGTTGATTCTCTTGATGAAAATTTTACTATTTTTTTATTTAAATCAATATCTAATCCATTAAAATAACCCGCTGCACAAATCTTTTGCGTATTATCTTCTAAAGCAAAATATTTATCTTTTGGTACTGCAAAACCATGATAATTAAAATATGAGCCCTCGCACGATTTAGCGTAAGAACTGCCCGCAGTAAGATCTACAATATAATATGCTTTTTTGTTATCTTTTTTAAATTCAACTAAATTAATTGCATGCGCAAATTTAGAACCCTCCGCATAAATTATAGTATATATACTTTTTATGCCAATTCCTTCTAGTAAAAATTGATAAACATAACTAAACTCGGCACAAACTCCTTTGCCTCTTATAAGTGCGCTATAAAGTTGTCTTAAATAAGTACGGTTATCCGCTTGAGTTTCTTTTTTGTAATAATCTGTTTCAATATTTGATATTTTTCTTCCTAATTTTTCCCACATAGTAGCTATTTTAAGTTTTTCTTCTTCTGTTTTTGCTAATTTATAAAGTTTAGCAAATAAATTTTGTTTTTTAAATGACTCTTCGTAAGTCTCAGATATTTTTTCAACGCCTTTTATTTTTGTTACAACTTCTTCCATAGTTGCCATATTATAAAACAAACCTAAAGATATATAATCATATAAAACCCATGCTTTTATTATATCCGAACCTTTGCCAACAATCTTATCTAAATTCAAGTTTTTATAAATTGTTTCACGCTTATTCAATAAAATTTCTATCATTTTATTATTGCTTGGAAAAGCCCTATATGTCAATTTTATAACATTTTTTGCAGGTTTAACTACTTCAATAGCTTTTAAAATTGCTTCTTGATGCTCGGGATACCTATCTAGTGCATATTGTGACTCAAAAATATCATATCCTATACCGACATAAGAATCTTTGTAAAATTCGTCAGCTACTACTGGTATTACTTTTTCTTCTTGCTTCATATTTTTTTCCCCTCAAGTTTACATTTCAATATTTATTTTATTATTTCATCGTTTAATATTTGCTCTTTAATTTTGCTATGCTTGTCAATAAAAATTAGTGCTTTTAATTTTTGTTTTTCTAATACTTCTTTATTATTTATCTTGTTATATATTAAGCCACATAAAGTTGAGGTATAGATATTTTCAAAAAATGTAGTTCGCGAATCTTTTTTAAGACTTGATAATTTTTTTATTGTCGCTACATTTTGATTAATCATATAAAAATACTTTTCTTTTGGTATACTAAAAGACTTTAAAATTGTTTTACTATCTTTTGAACCTTGCGCAATTGCCGAGGTTACATCCGCTATATGATAAGTTGTTTTATTTCCCTGTTTAAATTCTAGTAAGTTAAATGCATGCCCCGTAGCTTCACCTTCTTTATATGCTTCTAACGAAAATGCATTGATGCCTGCAGTTTTTAATAAAAGTTGATATGTATAACTAAATCCTGAGCAAACACCTTGATTATATATTAAAGTGCTATAGATGGCTTTTATATAAAATTCATTCAAAAACTCTATAAGACACTTATTGCTTTGGTTTGATAGTGATATAAAATCTTTTTTTACATGCTCAATTTGTGCTGAAAGAATTTTTTTATCATTTTTATCTTCCATTAGATTTTTAAGAATTTCTAAATTTTGATGTTCTTCTTTTAGTTTAATTAGTTTATTTTCCATTTTATTAATTATTTTTTCAAAATTATCAATATCTATCGACTCTTGCACGGTCATATTATATCTTGTATTTTTTGAAAGATAATTAAATAATACGAGTGATTTTACTATTTTAGCATCCTCACCTTTTATTTCATTTAACTGTAAAAAATCACAAATACTTTCGCATTTTTTATTAATAGTTTCTATCATTTTTTTATTAGATGGAAAAGGCTTAAAGGTTATTTTTTCTATAAATTTTGCCGCCTTTAAATTGTCTTTAGAATTTTTTAATATTGCCTCAACCTCTTCTAACGCACCAATTAATGATGGGTTCATCGCTTTAAAATAATTAATTTCAAAAATATTTCCACCAAAATTAATATATTGATTTTTATAAAACTTATCAGTTACAACTTTTTTAATTTCCATTAATTTATTTCCTTCTCTTCAACTAAATCATTAGTTTTTAAAAGTTTTTCTATCAACCTTTCGGATAAATCGTTTATTAAAATGTCTTCTTCTACTTGTGGAAAAAATTCTTTTTGTAAATTTTCGCCATATTTTTGAATAGATAGAATTTTAGAGTTGTTGGTATCTTCTAATTGGTCACTTCCCATTCCAAAACCTAGAATTCTATTTTTAACTTTTAAATTATTGTATTTTTCTTTGTTACAAACGCTTCTGGTTAAATCACAAGCATAATATTTTTTTTGTCCTTTTGTTACAAACTCAATTAAATTATAAGCGTGGAACAGCTCTGTATTATTTATAAATTTACTTACCAAAACTTTGTAACTTACTATATCTATCTTGTTTAAAATGTAACTAAATGCGTTAGAAAATTCCGAACATACTCCATTTTCTCTTACAAATACATTATATAAGCCTTTTAAATAATTTATTTGATTAAAAGGAACATTGCTTTTTATAAACTCATTTTCATTTGACATCTCTTCATAAATTTTATGTTTTTGAATTCTATACAACTTTCTTTCTTGCGGTGCTGGCGCTGGTTTTAAATTAAACGACCTAAGCTTATCCCTATTATATTTTATAGCACTCATATAATAGTTATTGTCTTCGAACTGATATCCTCTTTCTTCTTGTGCTAACATACTGTATGTTAGTTTATTTGAAAAGTAATCTTGTAATTTATATACTGAAAAAAACTCGTCTATTTGTTTATCACTTGCTTTTAAATGCAAGTTTTCAATTATATTTTTAATGTTGGCATCTATCTCTTTTTGCATAACTTCAACAGATGGATAAATGAACTTAGCGGTAACCGGTATTTCATTTTTGATATCCATTGAATAATGAACTTTTCTAATTTCATCTGCTTTTTTAGCAAAAGATATTAATGCTTGATTAAATGTATATATTGCATCATTAATTTGTATGTAACGGTGCCTAAACTCGCCTGATGCTTTTATTTTTTTTATTTGCATAAAACTCAAGTCCCTGCCTTTAGTTATTTATTCACAAATTATAACATATAAAATATCAAATTTCAATATGCATTTTATAAAAAAGCAGTTTAAATAACTGCTTTTTAAATTATTAAATTAAGCATTTTTGCCAAAGAACCTTTCAATCTCTTCTTCTGCGCCATCAATACTATCAGATCCGTGAATTAAATTTTCCCCAATAATGCAAGAATAGTCGCCTCTAATTGTGCCGGGTTGCGCTTCTGTCCAATGTGTTGGACCCATCAAGCGCCTCATTCCAGTTATTACATCACTACCTTCTACTATCATTCCAACCACTGGTGCTGAGGTCATAAAGTCTTCAATTTCTGGAAAAAATGGTTGATCTGCAATATGTGAATAATGTTCTTTTAAAACTTTATCATTTAATGTCATCATTTTCATAGCGGTAATTTTAAAACCTTTTTTTTCTATGCGTCCAATAATTTCGCCCATCAATTTTCTTTTGTACGCATCTGGTTTTAGCATAATATAAGTTCTTTGTATGTTTTCGTTTCTTGCCATCTTTTACACCTCTTATTTATAATGCTTATTATTTTAACATATAAATTTAATTTTGTTAATAATATTTTAAAAAATGCATAAAAAAAAGTGTGGCAAATGCCACACATTTTTTATTTAATTTTTAGTTAAATAATTCTTTAAAACTTTTTCCTATTTTTAATTTTGGTGCATTAGATGCTGCAACTTTAACTTTTTGACCTGTTAAAGGATTGAAAGCCTCTCTTGCTGGTCTATGTTGTAATTCAAAAGTACCAAAGCCAACTAATTGAACTTTTTCACCTTTTTTTAATTCCTCAACCACTGTTTCTACAAATGCTTTATAAGCTACATCTGCTTGTTTTGCTGTTAAATCTGCTTTTTCAGCTAATGATTTTACAAATTGTCCTTTATTCATAATTTCCTCCAAAAAAAATTTTTGATAATTAATTGTACCAATTTTTAGAAAATAAATCTACTAATTTAATCAAAAAATGTGCATTTTTAAAAGATTCGCACCAAAACAGGCTGTTTTAGGCTCTTTTTTACTCAATATTAATTTTTATGTTAACTGTTTTTATACTTTTTTCATATATAACTTAGTAAAAAGGAGTTTTTTTATGGATGAAAAAAATAAAAAAAACATAAACGCTCAGGATACTTATCAAATACCACCTATCTACACTTTGCCCTTAATAGGAGAACCAGCTCCACCTTTTAAAGCCGAGTCTACAAAAGGTCCAATTAATTTCCCAGCTGATTACAAGGGTAAATGGGTTTTGTTTTATTCATATCCTGCCGACTTTGGACCCGTTGCCACAACAGAACTATTTGAACTTATGGAAAGTGAAGAATTTTATAAAAAGTTAAATGTAGAAATAGTTGCATTAAGCATAGATTCTATGTTTTCTCATGTTGCTTGGCTTGAGAGTATTTATAATATGGAGTATTTAGATTTTAAAAATACCATAATTACTTTTCCTCTAATATCAGATAGCAGTATGGAAATTGCTCGCAGATACGGGCTTTTAAGAAGAGGTGAAACTAAGACGGAAACAGTAAGAGGTGGTTTTTTGATTGACCCTAACGGAAAAATTAGAGCTATTCAAATTTACCCAAGAGAAGTAGGCAAGTCCGGAGAAGAAATTAGGCGTCTTGTAACAGCTGTTATAAAGCACGACACCGAAAATGTTCATATTCCTGCAAACTGGATGCCTGGTGATGATATAATACTACCTCCTCCTATGACAATAGATGGAGATATTGACCGCAGAAAAAGAAATATTATAGATAATAATGTTTATTGCCCAGATTGGTATTTATGCCTAAAAAAAGATACTAGTGGTGCTAAACAAAATCAAAACAGCACTAATATAAACAAAAATTCTTCACCTAATAGTGCAAAAGTTATATGGCGCAATCCTACAAATAATAAATAGCAAATCAAGGAGCTTTTATGGATATTAAAAATCAAACAGACGCCATGCAAACTGGCGAAACTGGTCGCTCTCCAATAATATATAAAATGCCTCTAATTGGAGAGCGTGCTGCACCTTTTAAAGCAGAAACAACAAAAGGACCCGTTAACTTTCCTTTTGATTATGCTGGAAAGTGGGTTGTGTTTTTTAGTCATCCTGGTGACTTTGAGCCCGTTTGTACGAGTGAGTTTATGATATTTCAAACAATGCAACAACAATTTAAAGATATGAACACCGAGCTTCTTGGTTTGAGTGTTGATTCAATAGATTCACATTTAGAGTGGATACAGAGCATTTATCAAATAGAATGGAATGGTTTAAAAGATATTAACATAAACTTTCCAATAATAGCAGACCCTACGATGGAAATAAGCAATAAGTATGGGATGATTCATCGCGGTGAAACCAATACAAGAACTATTCGTACCTTGTTTGTAATTGATCCCGATGCAAGAATACGGGCCATATTATATTATGGGCACAAAACTGGCAGAAATTTAGAAGAAGTAAGAAGGGTTATACAGGCCTTACAAATAACTGATTTAGAAGATGTTTCGACTCCCGCTAATTGGAGGTTAGGAGATGATGTTATATTGAGGCAACCGCAAACAGTAAAAGAGCTTTTGGAGCGTCAACAATTAGAAACAGATGACCCTAATGTTTATTGTGTTGCTTGGTATATGTGCTTTAAAAAGCAAAGCATAGAGATAGCCAAAAAACTAGGGATACCTATTAAGCGCCAAATACCCACTCCAAATATTAAAAAACTATTTTAATTTAAGTGCTTTGTGAACTTAATATAGTTATATTAGTTGAATTAATTTTTTAGTTTATATATACTGTAATAAATACTTACAAAGGATAAATTAAATTGAAAGACGAAAATTTGCACGAAGGGCATAGAGAAAGATTAAGAGTTAGAGCCATTGAAAATGGGCTTGATAGTTTTAATGAGCACCAAGTATTAGAACTTATTTTAAGTTTTTATTTACCTAGAGTTGATACAAACCCTATTGCGCATAAACTTATTAAAGAGTTTGGTAGTTTGGCAAAAGTTTTAGAGGCTAAAACATCTGATTTAATGAAAGTAGATGGAATGGGCGAAAAAGCCTCTGCTTTTATTGAACTTATTCCTCAAATATTAAAAGCTTATAAAAAAAGCAAAATGCAAAGTGGCGTGTGTATTACTAGCCCTATGCAAGTTTTTGACTATTTAGGAGATATGATAAAGCTCGTGCCTTATGAGGAATTTTATTTAATATGTTTAAACTCAAAAAGCAAAGTTTTGCTGGCTAAACTTTTGTCAAAAGGAACAAACAATCAAGTGTCACTTAATTTGCAACAGATAACTCAAACTGCACTTCAAACGAGTGCGAGCGGAATAATTTTAGTACATAATCATCCAAGTGGTACTAGTCAGCCGAGCGCAGAAGATATTATTTTAACTAAAAAAGTTTATTTGTCTTTGTCGCTAAATGGCATTTGCGTTATGGACCATTTAATTATTGCTAAGGACGATTATTATAGCTTTAACAAAGACGGGCTATTTAAGGTTTTTAATAGAGAATTTAATTCAATACTTGACTTTGATGTTCTAAGGCAAAAAGCACCAAAATATGAAGTATAAAAAAATTAAAAAAGAAGTTATTGAACTTCTTTTTTAATTAAATAATGATATAAACTCTTGCCACATAAACCCCACAAAAGTTTGACCATAAGGCACTATAATATCAACCTTGCCTATAACTTTTTCTTTTTCTATTGGTCCATAATAACTGCAATCTTGACTTTGACCACGGTTGTCGCCTAAATAAAACACATAATTTTCTGGTATAATTAAATCATCTTCGACAAAATTTTCTGGCATTGTTGACCTTAAATTATTAAAGTTATTTAAAGTATAACTCATACCATCTTTATAAACGACATAATCTTCAACTAATAACTCATTATTTAAATAAAGCTCTATTTCACCGCTTATTAAATTTTCTACAATATTTACTCTGTCGCCCTCTATTGCTATTAATCTTTTAATAACATAGAGGTCTCCCGTTGACTGCGCAACAATTATATCTCCTTTATTATAATTGTTGCTTTTTTTAATATACGCAGTGTCTTGCTTATAATTATCTTCTGTTGTCCATTGTGCATTGACAGTAGGTTGCATTGATGGTCCTACGACTTGCACATCAATAAAAAAATAAGAAAAAGAAAAAAATGCAATACTGATTATTACACTTAAAAAAAGAATATAATTTAAAGCAGTATTAAGTGCTTTTGAAGAGGCATTTACCTCTACAAAGCCTTTTTTTGAAATGTCTAATTTTTTCAAAAATTAATTTTCCTTTTTGATTATTTGCTTTGTCATTTTTTTTAAAATACTATAATCCACTAAAATAATATGCCCACAACCTAAACATTTTAGTTTATAATCTGCGCCCGTTCTTATAATTTCCCACTCATTGAAGCCACAAGGATGTTGTTTTTTGCTTATTAATTTATCTTTTAATTCGTACTCCATCAAAGTTTCCTTAACTAACAATTTTTTCTTTTAAAACGCTTGTTCTAATTTTTTTAGTTAGATTTTTAAAATATCTTTTGTGTGCTTTTATGTTCTTATAAGTTGGACTGCCTTTTTCATATCTTGCTAGTATTTTAAATATGCGTCTTGGCGTTGTCGTCGGTCTTCCATCGCTCTCGGTATGAAGGTCGCAATAGGTTATAAGCTCAACATATCGTTTTGCTTTTTCATTTGCATTTAATAGCAATTTGGCTTTGTCATAAATATATTTAATGCTAACACTCAAGTGCCTTGACTCGCCGTAAGCTGCGGTGTGAAACATAATAGCAAGCGCAACTGTTTCGCCAAATGCTTTCTCAAGTGCAAAAATTGCACTATCTAGTGCATAAAATCCTCTTGACATAACTCTTTTAGAATATCCTATATCGTGAAGATATGCTATTTTCATTAAGTCTTCTTTTTCTTCATCGTCCAGTCCAAGTTGTTCAACTAGCGCCTTCATATGTGCTGCAACGCCCAAAATATGCTTGTATCTGTCTTCATCTTCATTAAAATAGCGTGAAACATTTACAAGGTCAAATTTTTCAGCTGGATTTACTCTCAATTCGTATTCTTTATTTAAAATATCAAATAAGTTCATCTTTTCCCTCTTTTGTCATTTTCATATTATAAATATAGCATAATAATAAAAACTAAACAATTATTATTGATTTGTTTAACAGTAAAAGCTTATTTTTTTAAAACTAGAAAAAATTGATTTGACAAAGAGACTATCAAACATTAAACTATTGATGTTATTTGCACTTGTAGTGAAACGGATATCACATTTGTCTTCGAAACAAATATTTCGGGTTCGAGTCCTGACGGGTGCACCAATAAATACTTTAATGCTGTTAAGCATTTATTTAAAAACAAAAGCTTATCAAACGAATTTGATAAAACAAGAGGCTAAATATTAAAATTTACATAAAAACTATCTAAACTTTTACAAAATTAAAGCATATACATATAATAAAATGAGCGGTAAACTCAATATAATCGGCTACTTTGTCAATATTATAACAATTAAAACAACTTTTTAAAAAAAAAATAAAAAAAATTAAATAAAAGCTTTATTTTTGTTGACTATACTCTTTAAAAAGGTTAAAATAAAAAAGATTAAGAAAAATAAAAAGTAATCAAAAATTATGAAAAAGCTAAAACTAGAGTGATCTAGTGACGGAAAACTATATGGTCTTGCACAGCAAGATAGCCAGGTGCCATATTTATATTGTATAAATGTGGCTTTTTGTTTTTTAATCAATTAAAAAAATAACGGAGGAAAACAAAATGGAAACTGGTAAAAAAGAAAAAAATCAAATGATGAGAAAAATTTTAGTACTTATTTTCGCAGTAATACTTTTAGGAGGTTCTACAATCGCATTTTCATGGTGGGATTCATTAACAGTAAACCGTCTAGAGCAAGACATTGTAACTGTTGGTCAAGGTTTAGAATTGGTTGTATTAGATGTTGAAATTGATCCTTTAACAGATGGTAGTTTAGTTCCAGCAGACGCTATATTAAAAACTGGTGATACTCATGAAGTAGTTTTAGAATATACTGTAAGAATTGCAGAACCACTTGACGCAGCATTAGATTTAGAAGTAACAGTTAGCAATATTGAAGTTGATTCAGTTGCAAACCCTTATGGTTTAATCAGCGTAGTAGTTACTAACCCAGGAACTATTCAAAATAGTGATGTTATAGTTAGCTTAAGCGTTACAATTGATGATAGTTTATTAGACGCAGAAGATTATGATGCAGCTTATCTTGCGCTTGCAGGAAATTCTATTACATTTGAAATTAGTTTTGAAGTAACAGAAGCATAATCAAACTTTAAAATTATTTATAATGCATATATTAATGCAGTATTGTTTAAAAACAAAATAAATTTTACTTAAAAAAGCAAAGAATGTATAAATTATAAACTTTTCTTTTTTTAATAACAAGGGCTTTGGGTAAATAGCATGGCAAAAAATAACAACTTAACTAGTAAAAAAGACACTTCCGAATTAAAAAAATGGATTCGTTTTTTATGCATACTATTTATTATTTATGCTGTTGGGTTTGTGATTTTTAACTTTGTTCCCTTCTTCAATACTAAACAACATTTTATTATAGTGTCAAACAGTATGAGTCCAACAATTAGTCGTGGAGATATAGTTATTGTTGATAATAATTATAACCCTGAGGATTTAGTCGTAGACACTATTATAAGTTTTTATCATGATTTAAATGATAATGGAAAAAACGAAATAGTTGTCCATTACATAGCAAATGTAACTACCGATGAATTTGGCAACAAAACATTTAATACAAAAAGAGAAAATGTTACTAGTTATGTGGACTGGGACGACTGGGAAATAACTCAAGATGACATTATTGGAATTTTTGCTTTTAAGATACCTAAACTTGGAAGCTTATTAATGTTTGCTGAATCTCCATTTGGCAAATCAGTAATAATTTTTGACATAGTAATAATATTTTTAGTAGCGGATTACCTAAAGATTGGCAAAAAGAAAAAATAAATAAAATACTAACTGTGAGGATAGATGATGGAAAAAATAGCTACAACAAAAAATAATATTCTACAAGATATGTTACTATTTATCGTTGATAATGCTGATTATGTTGAAAATATTGAAAACGATAAAAAGATGATCATGCATGCGCTGGCAAATAAAAGTGTAAACTATTTTTCACATTCAAAACGAACAAGTAAGTTGGCAAAAAAACTTGCTCAAAGTGTAAACTTAGATAAAGACACTATAAGACAAATTTCTCTTGCAGCACTTATGCACGATATTGGAAAATTAGGTATTTCAGATGAAATACTAAATAGCAAACAAAAATTAACAAGTCTTCAGTTTGAAAAAATTAAAACCCATAGTTTAATGGGAAGCAAAATACTAAATTTATCTAATGATTTAGAAAAAATTTCACAATTTGTGCTAGAACACCACGAAAGATGGGATGGACAAGGTTATCCAAATCAAATAAGTGGTGAGCAAATTTGCTTACCTGCTCGTATTATAGCTCTTGCAGACAGCTATGATGCTATGACTTCAAATCGTCCATATAGAAAAGCTCTTTCTAAAAAACTAGCAGTGGAAGAGATAAAGCGTTGTTCCGGTACTCAATTTGACTTAAGCCTTGCAAAAATTTTTGTTAAAAAAGTTTTAAGGGTTAAATGGTAAGTATAAAAAACTCAACTCGATTTAAGGTTGAGTTTTTTATAAATATGATAATAATTTATTTTTTTAATTTTGACAAATTTAACACAATTATATGAGTGCGCTTTATCTACCCATTTTTTATTAAAAATACTATTGTTTTTTACTTTATTAAATAATATAATTAATTACATTAAAAATACGGGGGAATTTATGAATAAATTTTTTCTAGTAGATGCAAGAAAATTTGTTATGTTATCTACATACTATGCTTTTAAAACAGAAGGTGTTCTTTGTTTGGATGATGCCGATGTCAAAGAATTTTTAAAAAAATATAATATGATTTACAACACAAAAACAAAACAAAAACAAAACTTTATAATTGGAGGTGCAGAAATTTATAAAGAATTTGCTAAATTCTATTTGCCAACTAGCACCTTTGATGGCGAAAAGATGAAATCTGGTCCTTCTGCTATTTACCAAATTTCTAGTGTTTTGAATGAACTAGAAGATGTTGAAAAAGATGTATTAAAAACTATAATTAAAAGCAAATTAAGTACTTATAGTAATTACCAATTAAAGCTATTATATCAGGCTCAGGAACAAATATATGCAGAGAATTATGGAAAAGAAATAGTAAAAATTAATTCATTCTCAAGATAAGTTTGTACGCTTAAAAAAACTAGCAATTAGCTAGTTTTTTTATTAAATTAAATTGAAGCAATAGGCGTAAATGTTATGCTACCATTATTAAAAGTAATACTTGTATTAAAAGTTGTTGATGCTTGTTTAATTCCTTCTAATATTAGCCTTCCTGTCGCCTCATTTAGCTCCTGCACCGTTAAGTCTGGGTTGTCATTACTCAATGCCTTAACCAAAATTTCAAGCATCCTTGTGTTTGTTTCCTCGTCTAAATTATTAACTTTAATACTAGCAGAAATTAAAGCATATTCGCCTTCTATTAACTCTAAGGTATTTTGTGCTTGAACATATAGCGTATCTGGTAAGAAAAATCCAAAGAAACCTAATTGATTTTTAATATCTTGCATATCAAGCTTTACTATAAAGCTTAAATCAATCGTAACATTATCTACTGTTGCTATATTAACTTCTAGCACCTCAGTATTTAGCCCACCTATTTGATCTAGGTTGATT
>JAQVOQ010000042.1 GCA_028702545.1 Clostridia bacterium | reverse complement strand
TTCTAAATTCGGTATATAAAAAGGATACTGTTTATTTGTGTTTAAAAAAGTATTGGATCCCTCATCGCCATATTTATTAGCATCTGGAAGTTCGCCAATACCAAAGCCATCAATAACTATTAATACAACTTTCATAAAAACCTCTCTTTAGTTCATTTTATCATAATGTAAATTTATCTGCTATTATTTTAACTAAATTATTAAAACAAAAGTTACCGAGATTATAGGTAACAGTAAAAGTTCAATAACGCACGAGAAAAGCATTATTAAAAATATATAAAAAATAGTATGTAGCGGAAAACAAGAAACTTGATCGCTAAAATATACACTGCCGTATTTTTTGCACATTAGGCATCTTTTAGCACAAACGCTAATCAATGTAATTAAGCCTATAAAAAATAATATCATTGAAGGAACAAGTACAAATATTGTAAGCAGTACTCCGCTAAAACCATATAGTATTATTAAAAAACTTATTGTAAGAGCGCTTAAAAAACTTTTATATATTAAAATAATATAACTAATAGGCATTAAAAACACCATGCTATTTATTATGATAATTATAAGACTCAAAAATAAATAAGCAACAAGCCGCGAAAAAAATAAGCCGAAAATACTAGCTTCTTTACATAAAAAACTAATTAAAACATTGTCGGAAATGTCGACTAGTTCTACTAAGTTGGCATATTTAATCGCACTAAATATGCCTGTTGCAAAGCCTAAAACAAAGAAAATGCTACCTATAATATAAAATACTTTATAGGTTAGCAAATGTTGTTTTATTATTTGCTTAATAAAATATACTTTTCTGTTAATTCGATAATTTACCATAACATATATTTATTAAGTAATTGTTTTATTTATTAATAAATTATTTTTTCCTTTGCATTAAATTCCTCTGTCATATGTTCTAAGTACATACAAATAAATTCCTTATTTGTGGGTCTAAATTTAAAACTACAAAATAAGTTGTTTATATTTATTTCATAATTCAAATTATCACAATTGTTATAAGCGCAAACTATTGCATTTCTTATATTCCTCTCAACATTACTAGTAGTTGTGCCATATTTAGCTGCAATTAATGGGTAAACCTCATTATTAAGCGAGCCTACGATTCCTTGCTTTTTAATGATAATTTTTATAGCTTCAACAATATAACTGTATCCTGTATGTTTTGGCGAAAAAGTCATTGTAAACAAATCTTTATTAATTTTATTTATTATATCACTCATATCTTTTCTTTCGTGCTCAAACAAAACGGCGTTTAACTTAAAGTTTTTTTCTTCCTTTAATAACAATTTTTCAAGCTCTTCTACTTTTATTGCAGTAAAATCAAATTCTTCATAGCTTGCCAAATCTTCTGGCTTGTTATAAATAAGTATTATATTAGGTATATAGTATTGACCATTGCTAACAAATAGCTTCATTATTTCTTTTTCTATTTTAATTGTACTCAAATCAAAAAACACTATTTGAGGTTTTAGTTCAACAATTTTTATTGTTAAATCTACAAAATCAAGACTGTTAATTAAATTAATTGCTACATTTCGACATATTTTTTTAGCCCTATACGCTAAGTCAATATTTTTGTTAGAATATAAAAGAGCTGTTAGGTTTAACCTTATCACGTCCTACCTCCAAGCATTAATTAATTGAATTTTAGCATACATTTTGTAAAAAAACTAATGTTTTTGAATATTTTTTAAAAATATTTTACAAAATTGTATTTTTTTACAAAAACATTTTATATTTTAACCAATTTTGTAAAAATACATTAAAAAAGCACTATTATTTTAGTGCTTTTTACAATTTAATTTACATTTTACTATTTATTCATTTAACATCCAGTCTAAATAAACTCCAAAACCACGCTTTGGATCATTTACAAACACGTGAGTTATTGCTCCAACTATTTTATTGTTTTGAATTATTGGGCTGCCACTCATGCCTTGAACTATTCCACCTGTTTTTTCAATTAGCGCTTTATCGATAACTTTTATTACCATACTTTTTTGCTTAGATATATTTTGATAGTTGGTTTTAACAATTTCTATATCATATTCCTCAACTTTTTGTCCATCAATGCTCGCTCTTATTTTGGCTTTACCTGGTCTTGCTGTAAGTCTTCCACCAATTTGGATTACATTATCTTCTTTTAATAGTTTGCTATCCTCGCTAAGCGTGCCAAAAACTCCAAACTCTCCGTTTTTATCTACGACTCCTTCTAAATTTTGTGATTTTACAAATAAGCCCTTTAATTCACCAGGCACTCCTTGCCTGCCCCTTTTAATACCTATTATATTAGATAAATACATTTTACCATTTGATACGCTAAATGGAACTTTTGTATCTACATCGCATATTGCGTGACCCAATGCCCCAAAACGCTTATTATCTTTTCTGATAAAAGTCAATGTTCCAACGCCCGCCGCATCATCTCTAACCCACAAACCCATTTTATATTTTTTTGTTTGTGCATCTAGAGCGGGCTTTAGTTTTAAATCAATCTGCTTGTTTTTTCTCATTGCCTTTATATTTAACTCTTTACCCTCGTATTCTTTTTTGTTAATAATTTTGTCCGCTTCCATAACTGAAGTGACTTTTTCTCCCTCAATTTCTTTAATAATGTCGCCTACTTTAACACTAGAACTTTTTAATGTATCTACTTTGCCCTCTTGAGTTAAAACAGAATTGGCACCAATTACTATCAGTCCCTCACTGCTTAATGAAAAACCGACAGGATTACCGCCTACATAAATATCTTCAGAATCAACCAAATTAATTTTAACAGAATTTAATTTTATAAAACCAAAAAGGTTAAAGTTAAGTTTGGATTCATTAGTAATTTCATTATCTGACTTTTGCAAACTTATATATTTGCCAAATAAGGCATCATTATTAACAGCTACTATGTCACTGGTCGTCAAATTAAGCCTATCCGGAATAGCTTGAATTTGAGTTAGTGGAATATCTTTAACAATCATTATATAAAGCACAGCAAGCATTATTCCCACAAACTTCTTTAGTCTCAAAATTATCATAAAAAACTACTCCTAAAATTTGTTATAGGAATAGTTTTTGAGGTTTAGGGTTGTTTTATTCTACTATTGATAATATTTTATAAACTTAATTTATATTTATTGCATTCATCCTTTAACTGAGCCGCATTGCTAATTGATGCATCGGTTAATTTAACTCCAGATAGCATTCTTGCAATTTCCTCTATTAGCAAATTTCCCTCTACTAGCATTACTTTTGTTAGCGTTTTGCCACTTTCTACTTTCTTTTCTATGTAATAGTGATTATCTGCCATCGCCGCTATTTGTGGTAAGTGCGAAACGACCAAAACCTGATGAGTTTTGCTTATTATTGCAAGTTTTTTGCTAACAGCTTGTGCCATTTTACCGCTTATACCTGTGTCTATCTCATCAAATACCATCGTTGGAATATTATCGGTTTTAGCTATAATTGTTTTGATTGCAAGCATAAATCTACTCATCTCACCTCCGCTTATTATCTTTGTTAGCAGTTTTACCGGCTCGCCTAAATTGGCCGAGAACATAAATTCTACTTGGTCCACGCCGTTACTAGTTGAAACACTTTCAATATCTTCTAGTGTTGCCAAATCATTAAATTCTATTTCAAGTTTAGCATTTGGCATACCTAAATCAACTAACTCTGCTAAAATTGCCTGAGTTAACTCTTTTGCACCTTGTTTTCTTGCATTTGATAACTTCGTCGCCTTTAACAGCAACTCTTTTAACAAATTTTGCTTTTGCTTATTTAGTTTTTCTAATTCTTCGGCACTACTCATTAAGTTATCAAGTTTTATAGTCGCTTTTTGCAAATAATTTAATACTTCTTCTATCGTACTTCCATACTTTCTTTTTAGCCTTTTTATTTCGTCTAATCTTTCATCCACCCTATCAAACTCATTTTGGTCAAATTCTAAACTTGAAGCTAAATCATTTAATTCAAAAGTAGCATCTTCGAGTTCTAACTTCGCTGAATGAAGTCTATCTGACAATTTTGCAATGCTGTCATCATAACTAGCAACTGCATCTAAGCTGTTAATAGCTAGCGACAATGCTCCCACAATGCCACTTGCACCTAAGTTTTCTAAATTATAAGTCGCAGTAGTTAAATTGTTTGCTATTTTCTCAGCATTTTGCAAGCGTTTTAGCGTCACAAACAATTCTTCCTCTTCTTTTTCATCTAATTTAGCACTTGTAATTTCGTTTATTTCGTATTCTAATAGGTCAATTTGCCTAAGTCTATCTTCCTTACTTCCACCAAAACTTAAAATACCTGCATTAACCTGCTTTATTTCATTAAAGGTCAACAAGTAGTCTTGTTTTATGTTGTCAATCATTTTGTAAAAGTAATCATCTATAATTGTTAATTGATTTTTAGAAGATAACAAAAATTGATGCTCGTTTTGTCCATGAATATCAATTAAATAAGGCGTTAATTCCTTTATCATACTAGCCGTAACAAATTCTCCATTAACTTGAGTTATACTTTTACCGTTAATATTCATTTGCCTAGATATTATTATAGTACTATCAGGCTCAATATTAAGCTTGGCAAAAAAACTTTCAACAAACTCACCTGTTTTTTCAAGAATAAACACTCCAACAACCCTTGCATCGCTTTCGCCTGTTCTTATTAGTGTTTTATCCGCCCTTGCCCCTAATAAAAAATTTAAAGAATCTATAATGATGCTTTTACCCGAGCCAGTTTCACCCGTTAAAATGTTTAAATTGTTTTTAAAGTTAATTGTTAACTCTTGTATTAGAGCAATATTGCTAATTTTTAAGCTTTGTAACATATTTTTTTTATCCTTTTTTTAAATTAACTCAATTATAGCAAATAAATCAAAAAAATAACAACCCTTTTTGAGTTGCTATTTTTTCTTGTTTTAATAACGGTTAAATATTAAAACGGTTGATATCTCTATTTTTTTCGCTTAATGTAATAAGTAAACTTCTTAAGTCGCCTTCTATAGTATTGTGCTCAATTTTTCGTAAGTAAGTAATGCTTCGTCGTCCCCAGAGCAAACTACCATAACGGTATCATCTCCATAAACGCATCCCAAAGCAAACTCAAGGTTCATTTTATCTATAAATGCACTAATAGCACTAGCCATTCCCCTTAGTGTTTTTAAAACAACTAAGTTTTTAGCCGGTTTAATGCTAATTATAGATTCTTTGAATATGCCAGCAAACTTATCACTAATTTGTTGAGCAGATGAATCGACAAAAGCGTATTTGTAATTTTTAGAATCGCTTAAAATTTTAATTAATCCTAGCTCTTTAATGTCTCTACTGATTGTAGCTTGTGTAACATCATAGTCTAAAGCCTTTAATTGGCTGACTAATTCGTCTTGAGTTTCAACATCTTTTGCCGAAATAAGCTCTAAAATTTTACTTTGTCTTGCACTTCTTGCCATTGTTATTCATCTCCTGTAACACTAGTATTTACTAGCACTCTAGCTATTTTGCATAAATATAAATTTATAATTATGCATAAACTTTTCATCAAAGTAAAATAATTATACAATATGTTTAATAAATATGCAAGCAGTTTTTGCATATTTATGCATAAATTTTTTGAATGAATATACATATACATCTATAATAATAAAGAATGGTATACATAAGTATAAAAAGGGCGCCCTTGCCCCTATTTTAGACAATATATCACATATTTTTTAATACTACGCATAGTATAATATTGCGTAGTACTATGCGTATTTTATTGAATTTATGCATAGTACTATGCATAGTACTATGCTAACTACTACGCATAATATATTGCTAAATTTTGGTGCTCTGCACTGCTTTGTTTTTAAGACTATGCAATTAGTTATGATATAATAAATGGTAGTTATGATTTTATAATGAACTTATTTTTTAAATAAAAAATCTTAATAATATAAAAAATAAAAAATTTTATGCTATTTTTTTATAAATTAATAAATTTTGCATTTTTATGCTAAATTTGAACATTTTACTTTGTGAGTAAATATTCATAAACAATTTCAAAAACGGCTTAGAGAGCACCTCACATTTTACTATTTTTATCATTTTTTTAATTTATAGCAAAATAGTATTATTTTTTAATTTTAAAATTTAAAATTCGAATTTCATTCTTAATTTTAAAATTTGTATATATTTTTTAAATTTATATGATTTTACTATATTCGATATTTTTAATAAGATGATACAATATTTTGTATTAAAATATTTTATTAATATTTTAGATTTTTTTTATAGTAAACAAAAAAACTTTTCAAAATGATGAAAAGTTTAAAATTTGATAATTTTTTGTATTAAACTAATATTGCTTTAAATTTTAGTTTAAATATATTTTTTTATGTTTTACTTATTTTTTATGTTTTAAAATCAAATTTAAGTTTTTTATGTGTATTGTAATTAAAACTAAATTTTAATTACTTTTTACTTCTTATACTTACCTATCTAAAAAAAACTTAATATTTTACTTGCCATAAATACAATTTTTTCTGGGTTATTTATAGCAAATTTTTTGCCAACAGCTTTACCAAAAACTGTTAAAGCTGCAATCAAACTACTAACAAATGCAGCAATTAGTATCGTTTTGAAGTCACCCGTCAAATTATAAAGTTGAAAAGCTATACTAGCACCAACTGCACCACTTAAAATTCCACACATATCGCCAACAACATCTGAGGCAAAACTAGAAACTTTTTCGGCATTTTTAACAAGCATAATCGCTTCTTTTGAGCCTTTAATTCTCTTTGAAGACATAGCGACAAAGGGTTCCAAACTTGCTGCAGCTACAGCAACACCTAACATATCAAAAATAACACTGGTTACTAGCAAAACAAAAATTATTAAACTTGATATAATTATCCCCGTGCTACTTAAAATAAGTTCAGAACTTATACTAAATATTAGCGATAAAATTAGCGTAATTAAAAATATTTTAATAGGCCAACGCCAGCTCATTTTTTTACTTTTTATAACATTTTTTGTTTGTTTTAACTTCAATTTTGTGTCTTTTGGCTTGTTAGATGTGGTTTTGGAAAAAGTATTTTTGTCCATAATTAATAAATCCACATTCTTTTTTAAATTTCATCTAATTAAAGTGGAGGCAACGCGCTAAGTAAACCTTGCAGCTTAGGTCCAGCAAGCTTTCCTTTTTTAGCACTTGTCGTCACCGTACAAGCCGTTTCCGCTTAAGCTAAAATCATTACTTATGTAATGTGCTGAATTGCCACTTAGACTACACTATAATCCCTAGCGTGTCAAACACGAATGCAAACAGTCTAGAAGTTTTCCTTTACAGGAGTAAATTTGCTCTTAGTCTATTTTGCAAAAATAATTTCATAAACCAATTATTATAATTTCAAACCGGCCTGGTCCAAAATTTTTATGATGTCTAATCCGCATATTTTCACTCAAAACAAGCTACTCTGCACACAGCTCTTAACCGCATTGCAGGTTTAATCCCGATTAGTAATAGGTCAAAGCCTACCACCTTTCAGGTCTCCACGATAAATGGGTCGTGGCTCACATGCCATTGCAAGTCGCCCATAAATCTTAACTCCCAGCATAAACCCCAGCTTGGGCAGCCAAAGCCAACACCAGAAACTTCATCGATGTGCTCTTTCAACGCTCAAAAAGTTCGTCTTCCAAGCAAAAACCCCTGACTAGAATACTGCGCCTCCACATTAGATGCGTGAATATTATAGCATATATGTTAAATGTTTTCAATAATATTATTTAATTTTAAAAATATTTAGTTAATTATATTCAATAAAAAAAAGGATAAAATCCTTTTTTTAAAAAACTTATATTAAAGTTATTTTTTAAATAAATCAGCTTTTGTAACTTCAGTTTTTGAGCCTGTTTTACGGTCTATAAATTCAAATATAATCTCATCTGCTTTTTTTCCTGCAACAATTATAAACGGAATACCTAACAATTCGCTATCCTTCATTCTTGCGCCAAAACTGATGTTTCTATCATCTAACAGAACATCTAAGTTAGCCATTTTTAAGGTTTCATACAAGTCTTCACTAGCTTTTAGTTGCAATTTATCGTTATTATTAACAGCTAAAATCATAGCGTTAAACGGTGCAATATTTTCTGGCCATATAATACCTTTTTCATCGCTTAATTGCTCCACAATAGCTGCCATAGTTCTACCAAGTCCAATTCCATAAGAGCCCATTAAAACGGTTGTATCCTTACCATTTTCATCTAGTACAGTTAAATTTAAGCGCTTAGAATATGTTGTGCCAAGCTTAAAGATGTGACCTACTTCAATTCCTCTCATAACTTCCAAATTATGCCCGCAACTTACGCATAAATCGCCACTTTTTGCCTTTTTAATATCGGCATACTTAGCATTTTTTATGTCTTTTAAATTAACATTTATAAAATGATGATCGCGCTCATTTGCTCCTGTTACAAAGTTAAACATACCCTCAACTTCTTTATCTGCAATGATATCAAGTTTTAAGTCGATAGGTCCTACAAAGCCTGTACCACAATTAACATATTGCTCTACTTCTTCACTACTAGCAAGGCGAACTTCAATAGCATTTAATGCGTTAATTAGTTTAACATCTTGTACTTCATGATCGCCTCTAATTAAAACGGCAACTGGTTTTTTATCGGCAATATAAATAAGCGTTTTAACAAGTTTTTTGCTATCTATTCCTAA